>DATKEJ010000066.1:0-4625 GCA_035512315.1 Rhodothermales bacterium
ATTCGACTGATCGAAATCGTGGCCGAAGTCCATTGTCACAGGAGCGCTGGTATGCGCGAACACCCCGTATCCTCTGCTGCTCATGAAGAACGGGATCGGCTTGTACATCCGCTGTGACTGCGCTCCCATGCCGTCCCTGAGGTACAGCGTCATCTTCTGGCCGCGCTTGTTCAGTCGAGTAAACGATTCTCCGCCCCCGAAGATCATCTCATCATGAGCGAGCTCGAAGGCGGCCGCGGTAGCGTGGGTCAGGTCGACGGCGCGCCGGACGAAGGAGAACGGAATGGGAGTCGAGAACGTAGCCGGGTCGCCGAGCCTGCGAGTCTGCGTCAGTCGGGTTCCTGCGGTATCGAGGATCGATATCCTCCACGGGTCGGGATCGAGCCTGACGCTTCCGGCCGGCCCGGTGAATGTGATGGCTCGAACCGTGTCGGTGACGGTCCACGTCTCAGTCGATTCGGGAGGGCCGTCGAGCATGAGCGACGTGCGGTCGTCCATCATCCCGGGCCGGGTGGCAAATCGAAGTCGGACGGTGCGCGGGCTCACGAACGAGATGGAGAACGGAAGCACGGGGTCTCGGTCGTATTCGGTCGGCGGAAACTCGCTCGATTCATCTCGCACGAAGCCCACGTCCAGCTTATTGAATGACAGCGCCGGTCTGCGACGATGTCTTGTCCATTCAAGCTCTCCCCTTCCCGTTGCCGCATCGAATCCAACGACGCGATTGCCGAAGAAATAGACCTGCTCGAGCTTCTGGAACTCATCGCTTACGTCGGGCATCTCGCCGATGAGCTGGGCAGAAGATGGCGAGGTTGAAACGAAATGCGCCGTCACCACGAAGATGATCGCGGAGATCCTTGCGCGGCAATTTTTTCTCGATGTCATTGTGTGTCTCCTGGAAGCGGATGCGAGGACACAAGATATGGGATGACAAATCTGGACTATCGGACGATGCTCAACCCTTTAACCACCGTCCCGCCGGCGCTCAACGACTGGACGTAATAGGTACCCGAAGGGAGATCATCCAGGAGCCAGTCAAACGAATAGATGCCCGCAGTCAGTTCCGTCTCCAGGGGACGGGCAGCGACCCGTCCCAGCGAATCGAATACTGTGAAGTTCACCTTGCCGCTCGCCTCGGCCCGGACCTGGATCCTGGCGTACGTCGTCGCAGGATTCGGAAAGAGCCGAAACTGCCAGCCGGACGATTCCGATTCTCCGGAGAGGTCGATCGGACTGAGGCGCAGCATGAGCACGTCGTGCGACGCGACGTCGGCGAAAATCGGCTGCTCAGTGGTTCCAATGTCTTCTCCCTTCCAGAGGTCTCTCACGCGATAGCTGATCTCCTCGAAGCCGGCATCCCGATGCGTGAAATCGTCCAGGACGCGCTCCTCTGACCAGTCGAATTCCAAGGTCCGATCAGCGGAGCTTCGATTCAGAATCGCCGCGGCCCAGTCTCCCTGCGCGAGAGGCCTGAACCAGACCTCGACGCCGTCGACATCCAAATAGCGGAATCCCTGGATTCCGAGCGGGTCCTGATTTACGGCAATCACTTCCTTGTTCGTGAGGACCTTGCGCGTCTCATCCGACATGGTCCGGACGTCGTTCCCCGCAATCAAGGGCGCCGCGAGCATGCTCCACATCGAGAAATGGGCACGGTTCTCGGCCTGTGTCAGCCCATTGCCGACCTCCATCATGTCTGGATCGTTCCAATGGCCGGGACCCGCATACCTGCGGAGCGGCTCCGCCTGATCCATGATTTGCACTATGCCGTACGAGTACCAGCCGCCGTGATCGATCAGGCAGTCGAAACAGTTGGTTATGTCGCCGGAGATTCTCCAGAGGTGACCCATGCGTGCTGCCCACTCCCACGGCTGGTTCAGCCCCCATTCGCAGACGCTAAACACCACGGGCCTGCCCGCATCCAGCAGGGCCTGCCCCATTTTCCCGTACGCCTCGACCGGATCGATGCCAACCGCGTCGCACCAATCGTACTTGAGATAGTCGACTCCCCACTCGGCGAAGGTTTCGGCGTCGATGGTCTCCTTGTCGCGACTACCCGGAAATCCGCCGCACGTCGTGGCGCCGGCATCGGAATAGATGCCGACCTTGAGCCCTCGCCTGTGCACGTAGTCGCCCAGCGCCTTCATACCCGAGGGAAACCGGACGGGATCGGGCTGAAGACGCC
The DNA here is from genome assembly GCA_035512315.1 of Rhodothermales bacterium. Lineage (GTDB taxonomy): Bacteria > Bacteroidota > Rhodothermia > Rhodothermales > DATKEJ01 > DATKEJ01. The sequence continues at coordinate 2,186 of DATKEJ010000066.1, forward strand.
CGCTGGAATCCCTCGTCCGAGCGTGCCAGCAGTCGTCGATGTTCAGGTACTCGTATCCGGCTTCACGCATTCCCGACGAAACCATCGCGTCGGCTACCTCGCGGACGATCTCCTCATTGATATCGCAGCCAAAATGATTCCAGCTGTTCCAGCCCATCGGTGGGGTCATGGCGAGTTCCTCATACTTCTGCGCGCCGGCCGGTATCGGCAGAATACATCGTGACAGCAGGATCGTGAGGACCAGCCAGCTCAAGTTTCGAGCCCGTGTTGTTCGCCAAAACATGAAATATTGCATTTCGCTTACTTTCCCTCTGGAGCTTCCTCCTGAACCGAACCGCTGAGCGGCACGTTCAGCTCGCTCATCAGTCTCGAATACTCCGTCAGAAGGTCAAGCGTGGACTCGTCCGTATCATAGATCGAATACCATCCCTGCTTTTCATGGGGCGGATCTCCAGTGAAAGGCTCTCCTTCCTGCCAGGGCTCGCCGGGCGTGACCGGGCGTGCGGGGCCGGACCAGGACCACACGTTGCTGCCGGCCGCCACATTGCCTTCCTGCGCCAGCTTGTAGAGCGCTTCCAGCATCATGCGATAGTACTGGTCGCGGTAGGTTGTTCCCGCCGAGATGTCGAAACTGCCGCCGTCACGGGAAGCGCCGAACTCCTCCAGCACCATCGGTTTGTTGATGGCCCGCGCGAGACTCACGTGATCGGCCAGGTATCCCATTGCCCGTCCAACGGCCGTGGCGAACGTCTCCCCCGCTCTGGTTGGGTGGAACCACCCCCAGTTCTCGATCCAGACGTGGATCGTGATGTAGTCCAGATAAGGCGACGTGCTGACCCACTCGAACTGCGTCCCATTACTCGGGACGAGTTTCCCCTCGCCTCCCAACGACACGAGGTGATTAGGATCGTGAAGCTGGATGAACCCTGCCGCCTTGTCCACCCAATCAACGTACTCGTCTGAGTGGGCAAAGCCCCGCGGCTCGTTGGCCAGCTGCCACGCCATGATGGTCGGGTCGTCGCGATACAGCGCACCATTGATGTGATTCTCGCGATGGATCAGCTCGAACACATAGTCGAGAAAGAGCCGCTGCGCTTCGAAATTGGCGTAGAATCGAGAGGAATAGTTCTGGAGGTCATCCCAGGAGTTGCCGCCCTGTTCGAAAGAAGGATATGGAATGGGGGTACCGGTCGTCCACGACACGTACTGCGCCATCCCGCCCGACCAGTGAAAGAAGTTGTTCAGGACGAGCACGGCCTTCATTCCGCGCTTTCCCATCTCAGCGAGCAGGAAATCGAGCCCCTTCAACAGGTCCTCGTCGTACTCCCTCGGCGCCGGCTGAACAGCCGGCTTGACACGCCAGGGCTCCGAGTTCGGGCCTTCGCTCGATGCCATGACACGGAGGTTGGTAAGCCCCCGGGCAGCGAGCGAATCGAGCTCCATGAGCAGTCTCGATCTGTCACCACCCACACCCTCTGAGCCGAGATTCATCCCGTACCAGTAGTTGATACCGGTGAAATAGTAGTAGCGGCCGTCCAGCACGAAATGACCGTCCTCGACTCGGACGAAGGGGTCCTGGGCCCGGAGGTCAGACGTATTCAACCCTCCTGACAGGATCATCAACAGGATGCTCAGAAGCCCGGCTTGGACTGAGGTTCTCATACCGTCAGCGAGAGTTTTTCGGTACATCATGGTTTTAAACCTGGAACTTGGAACCTGGAACCTGGAACACCTACCACTCATCCGTTCGAAACGGAGACGCCGGAAGACCCTCCTTATTATAAAGATTCGCGCCATCTGGATTGTCGGCCCACGCGTATCGGACCGCCACCGGCGTGGCGACGTCAGGATGCCACACGACGACGCGATCGCCTTCGATTTCCGCCTCCGCCCAGACGAAACGACGGTCGGATCCGGCAATCGCAAACTCCTTCAACTCGCCGCCGCGCGCTGTGAGCCCGGCCCCGACGTGATCGAAGGTGATGTACATGCGTCCATCCTTCACCTCGTGCATTCGATAGATCGGTCCTGAATACACGATGTCTTGTCCGTAGGCAATCGCGCGGGCAGCTTGAGCCAACCGGACGCCTACCGGTTTTTTGTCGGGAGGATGAATGTCGCCGGCTTCGCCGACGTCGATCGTAACGGCGACCCCGGTTGTAGGAAGATCAAGGATCCGGAGTTGCGACTCTCGCACCGTTGCCCAGCCGCTTTCGGAGGGCTGCGGCTTCACGTCCATATAATTCGGCAGCTGCACCACGAAGAACGGCATGGTTTCGAATTTCCACCCGGATCGCCAATCACCGACCATAGCCTTCAGGCGGTCGCGGTACACGAACGCAAGGCTATCCCAGGCATTCGCCTCGCCCTGATACCAGATGGCGCCGGCGACCGGAGAGTTGAAGAGTGGGGCAAGCATCTTGTTGAAAAGCAGGGTCGG
>DATKEJ010000067.1:0-4308 GCA_035512315.1 Rhodothermales bacterium
GAGGGCCGTCGGAAGCAGGTAAAACGACCCGAGCCCCAGCCTGAGCTCCAGGCCGACGTCCTTTCGAACTTCGCCCGGCCATTCCCCGCTCCAGGCCGCCGCGGCATCCACGTACGCACGGCCGTACAGTTTGTCCAGGTAGACAAAGAGGACCTGCCGCGAGATGTCGGGCAGAATCGGGAAGTGATAAGCCGCCTGGAACCAGAGAGTTTCATTTCCACCCAGGGCGTAGAACGGATATCCCCTGGCTCCGATGAGTCCACCCACATAGTCGTTGTAGAAATCGTCGACAGGCGAACCCAGAATGGTGCTGCCACGGAAACGCAAAGCGAGGCCGTGCGGGGCGGCCGGCAGGCGCAGCCCTACCTTCGCGTCGAGGGTTATTCGATGGTTCACGTCTTCCTGATAAGACGGCACGAGCACGCCGTCCTCGACGTCGAACCGGTCCAGCAGCCGGCCCGTCTCCCGCTCGTAGTGAAGTTCGACGTCGATCTGTTGGGGAAGAACGTCGCTGTGCCTGTGCGGATGCTCCGCTTTGAAATAGGCGCCGAGCGTCAAGCCCCGCCCGATGAAGTAGCGGGATCCCGTCTCCGGAATGACCTGCGCCGCCTCTTTGGAGAAGAACCGTTCGGTGACCACGCGATACGGGCTGTAGCGGTAGCCGGCCTCCAGAAGAAGATTCTTGTTGATTTTGCTCCGCGCGTACACGTCGGCCTCCCAGAGGCTGTAGGACAGGTCGACCAGCGTCGTGTCAGGAAAGCACGCCGTGCAGGGGAATTCTTCGACGCTAAGCCCATTCTCGACGTTGCGCCGGATGTTGTACAGCTCGATCGAGATCTGCGGCGACCACCGTTTCGGAAGAAGGCCGAACCCCCGCCGGTAATCGAAAAGCAGGAACGCGTCGCGCTCGAGCTTGAGCAGATTCGACGGGGCGATGAAATCGGAGGCGGACTCTACGTCGTGCGAGCCCGGACCCACGAGCAACCCGCCGAGGATGGACATCTCCTCCAGGATCTCACGCGAAGACACGTAGAAGCCGACCTTCGTGTTTCGCAGCAGCGTTGCGGCGTACGACCGCTGCGGCAGCCTGCTCTCGAGGCTACTCTCCCTGCGCGACGAGTAGTTGTCGAATCGAAGCACCGGGAAGAAGCTGAAGGAGGTAAAGATCCCCCCATACCGCTCCACGGCACGGTCGGCTTCCTGCTCCCCATCCGAAGTTCGTAAGCCGTCGAGCGCAAAGGAGCCTACCGTGGCCACATCCGTCACGATGCCTCCCGGCAAGGTAGCCAGGTCGGTGTCGTCGTAGACGTTTGAGAAGGTTGAGACCGTTCCCGCGGATGCCGCATCTCCCCTCTTCCGCGTGATCGGAGGTGGACTGTAGGCAGTCGCCGGAGCCGGTTGCACCGCCGGGTTCTCGAGCAGGGCGATCTTGTATCCGTCCCAGTCGTATCGGGAGAAGGCGACGGCGCCGTCGGCACGCACGTCGGGCATGAATGCCCCTCCGACCACGTTGGTCAGACGCTCGGCTGCGGTATTATTCCCCGTGAGCTCGATCCGGTAGAGGTCGAAGATGCCGGATTGGTCGGAGGAAAAATACAGGTAGTGTCCGTCCTGACTGATGGCGGGAGACCGCCAGTCGGCACCTGATATGCTGTACTCCGCGTCATGCACCTCCGCACCTTCCACGGGGATGCGGACCAGTTTACGCCCGCCTCCCGATGAGAGACCGTAGTAGATGTGCTCGCCGTCTGGATGCCACGCCGGCTCGGTCACCTGGGCGCCTCCCCCGTAATCGGTGATTCTCCGAATGGCGCCGGACTCCACGTCCAGCAGCTTGAGATCGGCGGTTCCGTCTTTCTGGCTCAGGAAAGCAATGGACGCGCCGTCGGGCGAATAGGCGGGCGCAAGGGCCCTGGCGTTCTTCGTCAGGCGATTCTCTTTCTTCGTGGTGAGGTTAAAGGTGTACAGATCCGAGTATCGAAATCCCTCCGGGGTGTCTTTCGTCTTCGCGTAGGCGATGCTCTCCCCGCTCGGATGCCACGTGACGGCACCACCGACTCCGCCCCGAACACGATGCTGATGACCCAGCGAGCAGGTGTAGAGCTGCCCGCCGTGGGTCACCCCCCCCAGGTCGAACGTCAGTTCCTCTCCGCTTTCCAGGTCCACGACGTAGAGGCTCATCAGGTTAAAGTGCTCCCCGCGATTGGAGACGTAAGCGAGCTTGCTGCCGTCTGGAGAGAACCTGGGATAGAAGTTGCTGAAGCCATCCTTCTCGATTAGGCGGCCCTCGACGGGATTCTCCCGAATCGCAGCCGTGCGCACCGAGTACTCCTCACGCAGGATCCGCATCCAGTCGGCGTAGACATCGGCGGCGGCTTTTCCGGTCGCATCCTTCAGGGCGCGTTCGACGTTCCAGTTCGACCATTTCCCGAGGTCGCGCGACAGCTTCCGGAGCACGTCCTCTCCGAACGTATCGGCCAGATAGTGTGTGAAGGCGAAGCCGTGATTGTACACGCTCTCACGGAGCAGGCTCGAATGCGAATAGAACCCGCCCATCTCGGCCATGCTCAGCTCCTCGCCGGCAAGCACGCGCGTCCGAAGAAGCATGTCGCGGTGCGTGTCCCATGAGTCGTAGGTCATGAACTCCCGCTGGTACTGCGCCGTGCCCTCGGCAAACCATGCGGGGTTATTGAGAACCGGGATGGGGTAGGTGATGATGACGTCGGGGTAGCCGTAGAGGACGTCGGGCCGCTTCACGTCCTCGTAGTCGAGGAGCTGGAAGTAGAGGAACGGCAGGCGCCTGTTTGCCTTCATGGCTGCCTGCACCTGCACCATGTGCGTGAACTCGTGCGTGATCACATTGCGCAGCCAGTTGTGGTCGCCCCGGAGTGGGGAATCCAGGGCCGGTGACCAGATTTCGATCTTATTGTCGAAGAAATAGGCGGCGCCGTTGGAATAGTCCTCGAAGTCCTTGAGAACAAACGTGACCCTGGTATCGGGCCGGTATTGGTAAAGCGAGGTAATGGGCTCGTAGATCTCCTCCGCAATCCGCGCCACGACCTGGGCCGTCCGGCTGCTCCCGGCGCCGGTCGTATCGTGATGGAAAACCACGTTGAAGTGCTCCGTCTCGATCGTGTACCACGTGAGACTCGGCCGCGCATAGTCAAACAATTCCGGCGACACCTGCCCCGAAGCCGGAACCGCCCCGAAAAGCCCCACCAGCAATGCTATGTACGCTGAAATCTTCAAGCTCTCTTCTTACTTCCTACTTCTTACGCCTCACCGTATCACCGCCATCTTCACCAGCTTCGTCGCCTTCACTCCATCCACGGAGGTGGCCGTAAATCGGGCGAAGTACAGCCCGCTCTCCACGTTAGCCTCCCACACGATCTCGCTCGGAACACCTGCGCGTGTGTTCATCTCCAGCTCGGCAACCAGCCCACCCACCGCATCGATAATCGTGATCTCCACCCGCGAATCGAAGCCGGTCCTCGTCCGCAGATGCGTGATGCCGTCCTGGATCGGATTCGGCCAGTTGTAGGTCTCGACTGCATCGATCAGGGGCGGCGGCGCCTGGTCGACCTCGCCTTCCCGCGTTAGCTCGACGAAGCTCTGATTCTGATCATTTCCATAGAGTTCGCCCCACCAGATTTCATCCAGATTGTCGAGCTGCCACGCCTGGAGGCTTCCACTTACCGAAATGGCATAAAGTGAGTTGTCGGTAAGCAACGGGGTGGCTTCGATCCTCTCGCCTACGGCCAGGGGGAATCCTGGGACTTGTTTCCCACGACGAGTAGGGTCATAGGCGTAGATATATCCGTCCGTCGACGCGACGATCACAGACCAGCCTTCATTCGAGAAGCCGGCGACGAGCGGCTGTGCCACTACCGGGGCGGTGAGCCGAATCGGGAAACCGCTGACGACCGCACCTCCCTGAGTGAAGGCAAACAGGGTGCGCCCAAACGTAGCAATGACGTCGAGACGTCCGTCTGAGTCCAGGTCAGCGAGCACCGGATAGTCGTTCAGTTGATCACCTGGCAAGACCTCCGCGAACTGGGCTGCAAGGGTTGCGACGTCGACTCGACTCACCATACCATCGTCAAGCAGCAACATGATCTCACCCGCGCTCGTTACGGTCACGACGCCGAAAACGCCCCCCTCGTCGCGGCCGAAAACAGGTTGCCCCGTAACGGCTTCGTCCGGCAGATCGTATTCCCAGGACTCGCTTCCTCCGAGAAAAATCGTGCCACCGGTGCCGACAACGGCCACGGCCTCAGCCCCTGACACAGAGAGTGCACGGGCTTTGCC
>DATKEJ010000068.1:0-7069 GCA_035512315.1 Rhodothermales bacterium
ATGAGAACGGGCTGCGAGACGCGGGCGGGCTGCCGGAAACGGAACGTGCCTGCAATGAGGTACTCTCGCTGCCCATGCACACCGAGTTGACGGTCGATCAGCAGGAGCGGATTGTCGATTCCATCGGAGAGTTTTTCAACCGGCATCGCAATGTCTGATCCGATCGGTTTGGCACAAGTGGGGGTTGGGTATTGGGGCAAGAACCTGCTTCGGAATTTTGCCAAGCTGCGGGACGCGCGCGTCCTCGCCGTTTTCGACCACGAGGCCAGGGTCCGTGACGAGATTGGCCGCGAGTATCCACAACTTTTTCAGGCTCAGAATTACGACGAGATGCTGGGAATCTCCGGCGTGGAAGCTGTCGTGATCGCCACCGACACCCCGCACCACTTCGTTCTGGCCAAACGAGCGCTCGAGGAGCGGAAGCATGTCTTCGTCGAAAAGCCGATGACGCAGACGTTGGCCGAAGCGGAGGAACTGGCTGTCCTGGCCGAGTCCCGCGATCGGCACCTGATGGTAGGGCACCTGTTGTTGTACCACCCCGCCTACCGATTTGTGGAAGACGCGGTCAGGTCGGGAAAGCTGGGAGGCGTCTATTACCTCTATTCCGTGCGCGCAAACCTCGGAATTGTCCGTCGGAACGAGAACGTGCTCGAGAGCCTGGCGCCGCACGACATCGCGGTTGCGCTTGCCATGCTTCCGGGCAAGGCTCTCGCTGTCTCAGCCCAGGGAAGCGCGTACCTCCAGCCGGGCGTCGAGGATGTGTGCTTCACCACGATCTTCTTCGAAGGCGGCGCGCTCGCGCACCTGCACACGAGTTGGCTTGATCCCAACAAGATTCGCAGGCTCACCGTCGTCGGCTCGGAGAAGATGGCGGTCGTAGACGACCTGGAGGGACGGGAGAAGGTTCGATTGTACGATCGGGATTTCACCGGCGATGAATCCCATTATGCCGACTTCGCAGGTGCACTCTCGGTCCGCGCCGGCGATATTGTCATTCCCCGCATTGACTCGAGCGAACCGCTTCGTCTGGAATGCAAGCACTTTGTGGATTGCATCCGGTCGGGTAGTTCACCGCGATCGAACGGCAGCAACGGATTGGAAGTCATGCGTATACTGTCCGGCGCACAGACTTCACTGAGAAACCGCGGCAGGGTTGTCGATCTTTGACCCTAACATGAGCCCCAAGAGCGACGGATGAGAACCCTGAAGTATCTGCTTCTTTCGGCTTTCTTTGCGACGACGTGGCAGAATGCCTGGGCGCAGCGCGACGGCCTGCTCCAGATCAACGACCCGATTCACAATTTCCTCGAGTGGCAATACGTTGCGGGCAGATTACCGTACGCCTTCCTGACGCATCAGCCGCTGTCGGCCTACGAGGCAGAACTCTACCTCAAAACGATAAGCGAGAGCGCCGGCGATCTGAATGAGGTCGAGAGGAATCTCCTCGCGCGGTACCGCGGACAGGAAACCCTCTCGCAGGCGCGCCGACTCAATGACCGATACGGTGTGCTCTACGGGAACGGCGCCGATTTCATCTCGGCCGAAGCTGAGGATTATTCCGTGCAGTTCAATCCCCTCATGTATCTGACGGCGGGCCCGGTCCGTCGGTCGGTAGAGCGCGAGGGGTCTCGGAGCCTGTTCATGTGGCAGAACACACGGGGAGTTCGATTTGCGGGAGGGCTTTCTGAGAACATCTTTTTTGAAACACGAGTCGAGGAGAATCAGCGCGTTCCAGGCTTACCGGAGTTTCGGAAGAACTCGGCGCCGCGCTTGGGGAATGTGAAATTCGAGTCTGAGTCGAGCCTCCTCGAGTCAAATGCCGCGTACGACTATTTCCTCGCCACAGGAGTCGTGGGCGCCCGCACCGGCCACTTCGAGATACGCTTTGGCCGCGATCGCAACCTCTGGGGAATCGGAAAGAGCTCGGTGCAGCTCTCGAACTACTCGACTGTCTACGACCAGCTCCAGATTCGGACCACGGTTGGCAGGTTCCAGTACACAAACCTGTTTGCGGCCTTCTCTGATCTGACCGATGTGCCGGAGCGGCTCTTGGAGAACAGTACCGTTCCCCGCAAGTATGGCGCGTTTCACCGCCTCGCGCTCAACGTCAGCCACAACGTCAAGCTCGGTTTATTCGAGGCGGTCGTGTTCGCAGAGGATTCAGCCCAAAGCGGATTCGACGTCAGCTACTTCAACCCTGTGATCTTCTACAAGGCCGTGGAGTCAGATAGAGGAAGTTCGGCCAACGTCGTTGCCGGCGGTGACTTCGAGTGGCTCGTTCGACCCGGCTTTCTGACCTATGTTCAAGCCGTCATTGACGAGTTCAAGCTTTCGGAGATCGGTTATCCCAATCGCGGCTGGTGGGCAAACAAATGGAGCTGGCTCGGCGGATTCCAGGTGCTTGATCCGATCCCGGGGGTTGAGAACCTGCGCATGAGCGTCGAATACACGCGGACCCGTCCGTTCACGTTCAGCCACCGCGTTGCAAACCAGGGTTACATCCACTATGAGGATCTGCTCGCTCACCCGTCGGGCCCCAACTCGGAAGACGTAGGCATCTTCTTTTCGTATCAGCCGAAGCCGCGCGTGTTTGCGGAACTAAACATCGCGGCTACCATTCGTGGACGCAACACGGAAACGGATAACTTCGGCTCCGACCCCGGCGTGTCATATCTAACGAGAGACGGCGACTTCGGCCACCAGATCCTCCAAGGGGTCCCGCAGAACCGAGTCCTGATCGAGGTGCACGGAGGCTACGAGCTTTTCCCGGACCTCTTCGTCGAGGCTGCGATGCAATTCGAGCACATCCGCGACGACATCACGGGGGACGACTGGTACGTCGCGCCGATGACCATGCTCAGGTGGGGACTCCCCTTTCAGAGTCGCCGATACTGATCGGCCGACCGGGTCTACAAAACCGATAGCTCGATCTCTAGGAATTCTGCCACCTCAGACGCCAGATGCGGCCCGGTTGCGATGAGCCCGGCAAGTTTGGGTCGCGGCTGATTGAATGTGACGCGCGACCCATCCACCGTAAAGACCTTGCCGCCTGAAGCCAGTACGAGGGCCACTCCGGCAGCGACGTCCCATTCGTGCTTGGGGACAAGAGTCCACGTCGCATCGCACCGCCCGGAGGCCACCAGCGACAGCTTGTAAGCGACCGAACCGCACGGCACAACGGTGAACGGCGCTTGCGCGAACCTGTCCCATTCGCGTCGTTTCACCTCGCTCCGCGACGCGCAGATGCTGGCGCCGGCAAGAGATTGCCGACTGGAGGCGAAGCACGGCTCATTATTGCGCACTATGCCCATCCCCACCGCGCCAATTACCTTTTCGCCGGTTGCCGGGTTGTAGGTGCCGCCGGCAACAGGCCGACCGTCTCGTACGAATCCGATGGACACGCACCACTCGGGAATGCCGGAAACGAACTCTCGTGTTCCGTCCAGAGGGTCCACGATCCAGACGTCACGACACTCAAGACGTTCGGCGCTGTCGGCTGTCTCCTCAGAAAGCCATCCCTCGCCCCGCACCGGAAGAATCTGCTTCAAGGCGGCGTCGACGCGTTGATCGGCCTCGGTGACGGGATCGTCGCCCTGCTTGTATCTGAAAGCTACGTCGCCCGGCTCGTACTCGGTCAGCATGGCGCCCGCTTCCGTCAGTCCGCGGTCAATTCGCGCGACGATCTTGTCCAACGCTTCGATCATTCGGAGCAATTCAGTGGCTATTAGTAAGCAGCAAGATTACGTGCCCGCCGCGGCGCCCGAACTCAGGCCGTTACCAGAGCCTCTTCTTCAGCACTGATGAATCCCTCAAACATCAGGCGGTCGAGGACGATCTTCGCGGCGTCTTCGGGTGTGATGTCGGTCGTGTCGATGACCAGTTCGGCGTCCGCCGGTTCTTCGTAGGGATCGGAGATCCCCGTGAACTCCTTGATGATCCCCGCCCGAGCCTTGGCATAGAGCCCCTTCCGGTCTCGCTGCTCGCAGACCTCCAGCGGCGTGGAAAGGTGCACCATTATGAATCCGCCCTGCCCCACGACGAGACTTCGGACCTCGCCTCTGACCGAATTGTATGGAGCGATGGGAGCACAGATGGCTATACCACCGTGCTTCGTGATTTCGCTTGCCACGAATCCGATGCGCCGGATGTTGAGATCGCGATGCTCTTTTGAGAATCCTAATTCGGAGGACAGGTGCTTCCGGACGAGATCCCCGTCGAGCATCGTTACCGGCCGCCCGCCGATCTCGAGCAGTTTGACCATGACCGCGTTGGCCACGGTCGACTTGCCTGATCCGGAAAGCCCCGTAAAGAACACGGTGAAGCCTTGGCGATTCTTCGGAGGCTGGCTCCTGCGAAGTTCGGCTGCGACCTCAGGATAGGTGAACCACTCCGGTATAGATTCTCCGGTCGCGAGCTTGCGACGTAGCTCGGTTCCCGATATACTGAGTGTTGCCTTTCCCTGCGGCACTTCGTCGATCGGCGCGTATACGTCGTCGTCTTTGAGGTAGACCATGAGCCTGAAGGGCACCATGGCAACGCCGAGCTCATCCTCTACCGAACGCAGCAGTTCCTGGGCGTCATACGGTCCATAGAACGAAGTTCCGCCAGAGTCGCTGCCGGGGCCGGCGTGATCTCTCCCGACGATCAGGTGCGTGCATCCATAATTCTTACGGATGATGGCATGCCAGACTGCCTCGCGGGGCCCGCCCATGCGCATGGCGAGAGGCAGAAGTGACAATTTCGCCGTACCCGCAGGGTAACGCCCCATCAGCGCCTGATAGCACCGTACGCGGGTGTAGTGATCGACGTCTCCGGGTTTGGTCATACCGACAACCGGATGAACGAGGAGATTGGCCCCCACTTCCTCAGCAGCCCTCAGAGTCAACTCCTGGTGCGCACGATGCATCGGATTCCGCGTCTGAAAGGCGACGATTTTTGACCACCCCATCCGCTGATACTCGGCCCGAAGCTCTTCCGGAGTCAGCCGCAGCGCGTTATAATCGTAGTGACCCGGCAGTTGGATCGCCTCTACTCGGCCGCCTACATAAATCGGGTTCGTCTGCTCGGCCAGGTAGGCAACAGCCGGGTGCTCACGACTGTCCGTGCCGTAGACGGCTTGCGCCTCCCGAGCGAGGTCGGGACGGAAAATGCTCTCTATCCTCAAAGCGGCGAGCATCACGCCCTCGGCGTCGCGGAGCGCAAGCATGTCTCCGGTAGACAGATTCTGGCCCACCGTTTCGGGAACGTCGAGCGTCACCGGAATCGGCCAGAGCGCACCATCCGCGAGGCGCATCGTGTCCACCACAGATTCATAGTCCGCCTCGGTCATAAAACCGGTCAGCGGCGAGAACCCTCCATTGATCAGCAGTTCCAGGTCACAGAGTTGACGCTCCGTCAGGTCCCAGGAGGGCCAGTCCCTCGAGGCACGCTTCATCGCGGCCGCCCTGTGTTCGTCAACGAGCAGGTTTACAAGGGAGCCACCATGTGCCTCGATAAGTCCGTTATTCATTTAGGTGTTTTTGGTCTAGGGTTCAGTCGCTGGTTCGAGTTCCGGCCGCCTCGAGCCGGGTCGGCGGCAATTGTCAAAAGGTGCCGCCGCCGAGCAAGCGAACCTTATCGCGACGATGTGGAATATGTCCAAGAGCGTTGCGTGTATCGATGATGAGAGCAGCATGTTCCGCAATCATGGAATATTGGAAGGAGCTGTGGTCTGTGCCGATGACGACGAGATCATACGCCCGGAGCATCTTTTCGTTAATTGGCTGCGATTGCAGCGTTCTTGGCCCTGCGGGCGTCGAGATGGTAATCTGTGGGACGAACGGATCGCTGTATTCGATCGCGTCTATTCCCGCGGCCGCCAGGAGCTCAAGGACCTTGAGCGATGGAGAGTGGCGCGTGTCGTTCACGTTCCGTTTGAACGAGACGCCGAGCATGAGCACGCGTGCGTCTTCGAGACGCAACGGCTCGCCGGCGAGCGCCCTTACGATCGCTTCGACAACGTAGAAGGGCATCTGCTCGTTCACCCGCGCCGAGAGGGTAATGAAACCGGTCTCGAAATCGTGGCTGCGGGCAAACCACGACAAGTAGTATGGGTCGATCGGGATGCAGTGCCCCCCGAGGCCGGGTCCGGGCTGGAACGGCATAAAGCCGAAAGGCTTGGTGGAAGCCGCCTCCACGACCTCCCAGACCGAAACGCCCCCAATCCGGTCGCACAGCTGCGCCAATTCATTCACCAGCGCGATGTTGACGGACCTGAATATGTTCTCGAGGAGCTTCTCCATCTCCGCCACACGAGGATTTGACACCGCATGCACCGTCGACACAACCCTCGACAGCATCTCCCGTGCCACCGCGGTGCATGCCGGCGTGACGCCCCCAACGACCACCGGGGTGTTGGCCGTCGTGAATCGAGTGTTCCCGGGATCGATCCGCTCAGGACTGAACACGAGGAAGTAGTCCCTGCCCACGTGCATACCCTTCGTCCGAGCCGCCTCCTCCAGAATCGGAAGGACCAGTCCCTCGGTCGTATTCGGATACGTCGTGGATTTGAGTATGAAGAGCTGGCCCGGACGAATGGTCTCGGCAAGTCGTTTCGCGACCGCGAGGATGTAGGATGTGTCGGGGTCCTTGTTGGCGGTAACCGGTGTCGGCACGCAGATGAACACGACGTCGAGTGCAGCGGCCGAGTCGAAATTGTCCTCGGGTACGAAGGCGCCGGTTTCCACAACTTCGGCGAGCGTCGTCGAGTCTACGTCGTCGATGTACGACGTTCCGGACGCAAGACGCAAGACGCGCTCTGTGTCCAAGTCGATCCCGACGGTAGGAAAACCTCGCTTTGCATGCTCGACGGCCAGCGGCAATCCGACGTATCCCAATCCGACAACTCCGATCCGAGCGGTCGTCTGCCGAATCCTTTCTACGAGTTGTCCCTCAGCCGCGGAGGCCGAGCGCTCGGATGTTTCCGTCACGGTTGAAGTTGATTGCCCCATCATCAGCGTGGTTTCTAATAAGGCCTCTATGCACTGAATTGATTACTTGTCAACGGACTGGCCTACGCGCGCGCCGTCCA
>DATKEJ010000069.1:0-20372 GCA_035512315.1 Rhodothermales bacterium
GGATCATCCTCGGTGGCCCACACGGGACCCGTATCCGACTCGGCGTCGTCGTTCATGGTTCGGAACTTGTACATCGTGAAGAGTCGCCCGTACTGCCCCACTCGGTCCTGCCTGAAGATCGCGTCACCGTGCGATGTAATCTTTATCAAGGCGGCAATGCCCAGCCACATCGGCGCACCGGCGAGGAGCACCAGACTTGACACCGCGATATCGAGCAGCCGCTTGGCGCTCGACTCCCACGGACGCATCGGCTCGGGCATGACCTCGATCATCGGCAGCCCATAGATCTGCTCCGTTCGAGCCATGCCGCCCAGCATGTGGTAGAAGTCGGGAATCAGCTTCAAAACGACTGACTTCCGATCGCATCGGCGAAGCACCTCGCTCAGGTTCCGCTGATCGTCGCGTCCGAGCACGATCAGAACGTCCTGCACATCCAGCTCGTCGATCAGTCGCGGGAGCACGGCAACGGACCGAATGTCATCCTGCACTTCCGTAGTCGCCGACGGTGTCTCACGGAGGGCCATCGATCCGTTGCCGCCGGTCGCAGTTTCACCATGGACTCCGGCAGTCACCGGCTCGACAAACTCCTCTAGTTCCTCCAGCACCTCGTCGGTTCGGAGCTGGATGGCTCCCACAATCTTCAGGCCGGCGGCCGGGTACCGGGCGACTTCCTCGAACAACTCCTGCACGCGATCGGTCCAGCCGACAATGAGTGCTTTTCGCGCACCGTACCCTCGCGAGAGCAGGTATTGCTGAATCGTCCGCAGTACCGTTCGGCCGAAGCCGACAAAGCCAAGGATGGTTCCCCAGTAAAACAGCAGGTTCGGGCGCGCAGCCCCGGCCTCCAGCGCACTACCAAACATCCCGAAGAAGACGACGAGGCTGCCTATGGTTACCACCTTGAAAAGCAGCGCCAGTTCGTCGAATCGACTCGGAGCAAACTTTTCTTTGTAGAGCCCGGAGAACATGAAGATAATGATCCAGAACCCGGACATGAGGAACATAGCGAGAAATGGCGATGCAGGTTCGGAACCCGGCGGAAGCCACCCCCAGCGGAATCTCGCCATGTAGTAAAAGACGAACGCACCGATCAGCATGACGATGTCCGTCAGGAATAGGGCCGCCAGCTCAATTCTTCTAAGCACTGTAGGAAGGGTGGGATGCGTTGTCGCCGACCGAAGCCGAATGCCTCAATTCGGACTCGCTCGCCGTTGGTCGTCAACCGTTATAACTTATTAATATTGGGTTTGACAAACAAGGAAGTCCATTCCGCACGGCAGAATGATTTCAGCGTCCGGAAATGTACGTCAGATCAGGCACAATCGGATCACTCGAGTCGGAATCGGAAAGTGACGGTGCCGGTCTGATTCTCCTGCGGTGCACCCGATCCGAGCGGGTTGAACAGCCATTGACGAAGGGCCTGCATCACGGCCTGCTCGAGAGTCGGGTTTCCCTTTCTCAGCGGAACGATGCGGACGATTCGCCCTCGCGGATCCACCGTGATCCGGACCTGTATGACGGCGTTCACCTTTTCGTCGTACTCGGGAAGCCGGGTTCGGAGCGGGGTTCGATCGATTCCTTCCAGCACGTACGGAGCCGCCTTGTGTTCGTCGAGACCCGGACCTTCTGTTCCCGTCTCACGACCAGTAGACCCCTCTTCCTGACCGGCGACAGCCCTTGTCGGGCCGCCTGAGATAACGTCTTCCTGGGTTGGATCCGGTTTTTTGATTGGCTCGTCGGGAGCCACCTCATCCACGTCAGGAGATTTTATCTCTTCCGGATCATCAGGAACGACCGGCTGATCTGGAAGATCGACCGGCTTGGAGTCCACCTCCTTTTGCGGAACAGGCTGCTGCCGGTTCTCAACGTCGGGTCGAACCTCCCGGCTGGCCGCCCTTTCAGGCTCATTGGTAGCGCGCTGCACCGGCCGGCCTTCCGCGAATGAGCCGAACTCTACCTCGATGTATCCTGCGGCGAGCGGCTCCGGTGCCGCGGTCAGGGACAGGAGTACCAGCAGTAGAAGCGCGTGCACAGCCGCGCTCGCCGCCGCGCCGATCCAATCGTTCTTCGACACACTCTTTTCTCTGCGTCCCATAACACCAATGTTACGTCAAGTCAAGCGATTGGTTTAACATGCTGGTCCGAAGTCCGAGGTTCGCGGAACGGAGCTCAAGGATGGCTCAATCTGGTTGCTTCCAGCCGTTTCTCGACCGTTTCGTTCACACCGCTGTCCCCAACAGACGGCCCCTCGGTCCCCTCCGAAGTCCACTCCGACCGTACGATGTAGCGCGGTCGATCTTTTACCTGATCGAAAACCCTCGCAAGGTATGAGCCGACGAGCCCCATGAAAAAGAGGTTCAGCCCCCCAAAGAACGCAATCACCAGCATAAGCGATGCCCATCCCGACATAGGGGCTGTTTCGAACACATATTTAGCCAGGATCGCCCAGACGGCGCCTCCCAATCCGGTCAGAATCGATACGGCGAGTCCGGTCCTGACCGCGAGCCGAAGAGGCTTGTCGGAAAACGAGGCAAGTCCGTCGACTGCCATCTGTACGAGGCGCCTGTAGGTGTACTTGGGTGCACCCGCTATTCTTTCCTCTCGGTCATAGGGCACGGCAACCTGAGAAAACCCCAGCCACGATATCAGTGCCCGCACAAATGGTTTCTGCTCCCCGAGATCCTTGTACGCTTCGATGACAGGTCTTGAGACCAGTCGAAAATCCCCCGTGTCGACGGGCATCTCGATGTCGGTCATGATTCGGAAGAAGCGATAGAACGCTGCAGCAGTCGCTCTCTTGACGATTGATTCGCCTCGTCGACGGCGTCTGAGACCGTACGCGACATCGTGCCCTTGTCTCCAGCATTCCACCATCTCGGTCACGACGTGAAGAGGATCCTGCAGGTCGGCATCCAAAATGACTGCGGCGTCACCCCGAGCGTAATCGAGCCCTGCGGTAATCGCCAACTGGTGCCCGAAATTCCTCGAGAACGAGATGATGCGGTATCCGGATAGCCCGGCGGTGAGTCGTTTGAGCTCGAAAAGCGTGCGGTCAGTGCTGCCGTCATCGACCACGACCACCTGCTCGACGAATGGATGGTCCGCCCGGTAGCGCTCGACTTCCCTGATTAGATGCGGGACGACGGTCTCCTCGTTGAACACGGGGATAACGAACGAGATGGATTCGCGTCTATCTCGAAGAACCGGGTCCTCTATCTGAATCGACGGGAACAAGGCAATCTGCTTTTGCGGACTGAGATCGAACTCATTCCGCCCGCTTCAAGGAAGGCTGCTCCAACGTAAGCACAAAAGAGACGCGGTGCGAATAACCGAGGTCGTCTGCAGCACCGGCGAAGTTACCGAAACCGTAATCGAGCGCTACTTGCCTTATGTGAAGTCCTGCACCCACGGTCGGCGAGAGCTGCAGTCCCAGATCATCGTGGTACACCAGGTCCGTCAAGCCGGCCCTAAGTGCAACGACTTCCCTGAAGCTCAGCTCGGTGCCAAGGCGCGGATGAATCGAGATGTCACCGGCGTTGATGGCGTACGATTCTATTCCCTCGAATCGAATGTCTGTATCCAACCCAACGGTCAGGTTCGTGGTTTCCGATAGCGGCAGAATCACTCCCGAACCGAGTCTCGCGACGGGCAGCACGAGTTCAGAAGCACCCTCTGGAATCTCATCTCCGAACGTATCCTCGAGCTGCTGCAGCTCGTCACGATTCGTGCTCCAGCTGAGCAGCATGGTGGACGCGTCCTGAATATTGGCGCCGAAAAGGAAACGGCCGGTGCGATACTGGGCTCCGATGTCGAAACTGTACCCCCACGCACTCGAGAAGTCTCCAATCGTGCGACGAATGATTTTACCCGTGACGCCGAAGGAGACAGGCTCGCTCACCGTCCGCGCATAGCTGACAAAGAAGGCATAGTCGGTCGCCGAGAAGAACGTGATGAAATTCTCCGGGCGTGGAAGCGGCTGCTCGCGAACGGGGTCCCAGGCGGACAGGGTGTTTGGAATGTCGTCGACGCCACTCCGAAAGAACGAGACGCCGAACGTCGAGCGCGAATTGATGGGGAGCGCGACACTACCGTAATCGAAAGCCACGATTCCAGAGAATCGCTCGTCGTGCATGTAGGCGAACTGCGGATACTGGATTCCGGCAAGACCCGCGACGTTCCAGTATCCGGACGTGACGTCCCGGGTGAGTGCGACACCCGCCCCCCCCATCGCCAGCGTCCTGGCTCCGACGCCTCGTTCGAGAAATGCTCCCCCGTATTTTGCAATCGATTGAGCGAAAGCTCCCGACGCAACGAGTACGGCCGCAGTCGTCAGGAGAAGGATTGAGGACGTTCGATGCATACCGACGCTATTGGTGGTCAACGGGTGTCTTACTCTGGAGATGGGCATGTTACCGGGTGGAATTGACGACGTTCCCGAAATCGTTCCAGGTTCCAAGTTCCAGGTTCCAGGTTGCCCACATTGTGACTAACGTCGCACCAACCTCGCCGCAAATGCGCCGTCGATCTCGTGGACGTGTGGAAGTGTGACCATGCACCCTCCGGCTTCGACCGAGGGCGGAAGATCGTCTGATACCGAGTCGAGCCGGAACTCAGGGTGGCGCTTGAGAAAAGCGTCGACGCGCAGTTCGTTTTCGTCCGGTTCGATGGTGCAGGTTGCATAAACCAGCCTGCCTCCCGGCTTGACAAAACGCGCCGCTGCGTCCAGCAACTGATCTTGAAAAACAGTCGTCTCGACCAACGACGTCTCGGTGCGCCGCCACCTCAGATCAGGGCGGCGAGTCAGAACACCGAGCCCCGAGCACGGCGCATCGAGGAGTACTGCATCCGCCACCGGCAGACTGTCGGTCGGCTCGATCGAGCGAAGATCCGCCACCAGTGCCTCAACGATCGACAGACCGTGGCGATGGGCAACGGCCAGACCGCTGTCGAGTCGCTTCTCGTTCACATCAACCCCGACAAGCCGGCCACGGTTCTTCATCAGGATCCCGGCGTGCACCAGTTTGCCACCCGGTGCCGCACATGCGTCGATGATGAACTCTCCAGACTTCGGACGCAGGACGCGACTGATCAGGCCGGCCGACTCATCTTGGACGGCGGCGACACCCGATCTCAAGAGACCGGCCGTCAACACAGGCTGAAGTTTCGTGACGCGGAGAAACTCCGGCAAATAGGGCGACTCAGTCCAGCCTACCTCCAATTCGTCGAGCGTCCGTTTGAAGTCGTCGATCGTCGTCTTCAAGGTGTTGACCCGAAGGCAATGAACCGGCCTGCGGTTATTGTAATCCATGAGTTTCCGAGCGCCGTCGAGACCGAACCGCTCGACCCATCGTCTCGCCATCCAATCCGGATGAGAATACAGGATTGCGGAATCGACGACCTCGTCACCCGACTTCGGTTCAGGAAGATGGTCAAGATCCCTTGCCATCGACCGCAGGACACCGTTGACGAAACTCCCGACGCCCTGGCGGCCGAGTCTCTTGGCCTGCTCAACCGACGCAAAGACGGCGGCGTGAGGCGCCCGTTGCAGTTCCGTCAGTTCGTAGGTCCCGATTCTCAAGACGTGCCGAATAACGGGGTCGATCGTGCCGGCTCTGGCGGAGTACGAATCGACGACAAAATCGAGCCACCGGCGACGCCGGGTGATCCCTCCGATATACTCGGTGATGCGCCGACGATCGTCGGCTGAGAAAACGGCTGCCGGGGCCAGTCTGTCTACCCAGGCGCCTCCTTCCACCCTCTCAAGCTGGCGCAGTATCTCGTCGCGAAGACGTCCCTCAGGGTGCATTTCCCTCGGGCGACCTGAGCGCTTGTTACTCATGGCGGCGTCCCCAGACGATTCTGCGCCGTTTGGCCAAGTCGAGCTCGATCCCCGTCTCGCCATACGCATAGCGATCTCTCATCAATGCCTCGATGTCAAGCGCGAAGTCGGGATTAACCTCAAAGTAAACGTACCCTCCCGGGGCGAGGGTGTCTTCACAGCAAGCCAGAATCGTTCTATAGAACGTGAGAGGATCCCCCGCGACGAACAGGGCCGACTGGGGTTCATACGCCGCGACCTCGGGCATAATGGTGTCCCGATCCGACTCAGGGATATACGGCGGATTCGAGACCACAATCGTAAATGGTCCATTTGCTTTGCGCTCGTGCAGGATATCCACCTTCGACCAATGCACCTCCAACCTGAGGGCGTCCGCATTCGAGCGAGCCACTTCGAGCGCGTCGTCGGAACTGTCAACGGCCCAAACTTCTGCGCCCGGGATCATTGCTGCCGCGGCGAGCGCGATGCAGCCGCTTCCGGTACCGACGTCGAGCAGTCGGATTTGGCCGTCGAAACTGCTCGCGACCCTCACGATACTTTCGACCAGAAGCTCCGTCTCCGGCCTTGGAATCAGTACACGATGATCAACCTGAAGCCTTAAGCCGCAGAATTCGGTATATCCGAGAATGTACTGAACCGGCTCCCGACGTAGTCGACGGTGCGCAAAATCCTCAAGTCGCTCGACCTGTTCCGGCAAGGCGAGTCTGTCACCGCGGCTGAATAGCTCCGTCCGTGTGCAGTCCAAGGCATCCATCGTCAGCCATTCAGCGCTGGCCGACCAATCGGGGATGCCGCCCGAACGAAATCGCTCCCGAACATCCCGGAGCAGACCCGCATATGTGGCCTGATTAGCACTTGAAGTCGAAGCGCGTCTCATCGCAAACTATTAACGCTGACACCCGAACGATGGCACACACATTCGGGTCTGATTCCGTATTTTCGGCGTTTCGTACTCGCTCAAACCTGCCGATACCGAACACGCATGGATGCTACGTTGAAGAAGCTCGAGGAACTGGCCGGCAATGTCTGGTGGAGTTGGAATTCAGATGCTCTTGACCTGTTCCGCACGCTCAACCCGGCAGTGTTCGAAAGCACGGGGAATAATCCGGTGGCTGCCTTGAAGGCCGCGAGCCCCGGCATTCTGAATGGCCCTCGGTTCGGTGAGCAGCTGGATCGTGTTTACGCCAGGTTCCGAGACTACATGGACGCCGACGGCCCCAGAGCCGACGCGCCTCCCGTCGCTTACTTCTGTATGGAGTACGGTATCCATGAGAGCTTGCCCATCTACGCGGGCGGCCTGGGCATTCTCGCCGGAGACCACATAAAGGCGGCATCCGATCTGGGCCTGCGGTTTACTGCCATCGGGCCAATGGTCAAGGAAGGCTATCTTTTGCAACGGTTTGACGCGAGCGGGTGGCAGGTAGATAGCTACACCGCACTCTCGATTCAGAACTCTCCGCTTTCGAGAGCAGTCGACGCAACCGGCAACCCGGTGGTCACGACTATTCCAATCGGAAATGAAACAGTGACGGTGGGCGCATGGAAGCTCGAAGTGGGCCGATCGACCCTCTACCTTCTCGATACGGACCTCCCTGAAAACTCACTGGAGGCGCGCCGAATCACCACTCGACTGTACGAAGACGGCGCCGCACTTCGAATTCAACAGGAAATGGTGCTCGGGATTGCCGGCGTGCGGATTCTGCGCAAGCTCGATACTCCCGTCGAGGTGTTTCATCTGAACGAAGGCCATTGCTCGTTCGTAACGCTGGAGCTCCTGCGCGAGCGGTTGCGTTCGGGCGATGACCTCGAGGAGGCCGAAGCGTGGGTCCAGTCCAACACCGTCTTCACGACCCACACGCCGGTACCCGCAGGACACGACCGATTTGATCGCCCTCTCTTCGAGGTGGCAATGGGTGAATTCGCTCGTGAGCTTGGCATGTCGATCGCGAGCGTTTTATCATTCGGCTTGGCCAACGGCGTCTCAGCAGACGAGTCGTTCAACATGACGATTCTCGGACTCCGGCTCTCGCGCTTCGCGAACGGCGTCTCGAAATTGAACGGTGAGGTCGCGCGCGCGCAGTGGCAGCACCTGTACGGGAATGAGGACGCGGAAGGCGTTCCGATCGACCACATCACAAACGGGATTCATATTCCGACCTGGATCGCGCCCGATGCGAAGCGTTTCGTCGAAGAAACATGCGGCACGCTGAATCACCGTCGCGCCGACGAGTCGTATTGGTCTGCCCTTTCAGGTGCGTCCGATGAAACCATTTGGGAGCTCCGAACAACGCTTCGACGGCGCCTCGTTGAGTTTGCCCGCAGAAAGTCGGCCACAGCCTCACTTCCGCAGGAAGTTCGACTGGACCCGGAGGCGCTCACTATCGGCTTTGCGCGGCGGATGGCCCCCTACAAACGGGCATTACTGATTTTTAGTGATTTGGATCGGGCTCGATTGCTGTTTTCGCGAACGGATCGTCCGATCCAGCTCGTGTTTGCCGGGAAGGCGCATCCCCGGAACGATATGGGCAAGTCGTTCATCCAGCGCATTGTCGAAGTGTCTCGCCTGCCTGAATTCTCCGGGAAGGTGGTCTTCCTGGAGAACTACGACATGGAGATTGGGAGGATACTCGTTTCCGGCTGCGACGTGTGGCTGAATAATCCGCGCAAACCCATGGAAGCAAGCGGGACTAGCGGCCAGAAGGTCGGTGTGCACGGAGGCCTGAACCTTTCAATACTCGACGGGTGGTGGCCCGAGGGATATACGGGATTCAACGGATGGGTAATCGACGCCGGCTCGAATACCGAGATCCTGCAGCCCGAGATTCAGGATATGGCGGACGCCACGGAGCTCTATCGCCTCCTGGAACAAGAGGTTATTCCGACCTTCTACGATCGGAGTCAGAACGGCATTCCGAGAGGATGGATCAGCATGATCCGAAGCGCGATTCAGAGCCTCCCCGCGCAATTCTCGGCACTGCGCATGGTCGACGAATACATCATGCAGGCTTATTCGGGCCTCGAGGTCGAGTCGGCCCGGTGAGTGTCATCCCGGACTTGATCCGGGATCCAGAGGTGACGTAAAACCTGGATTCCGGCGTTCGCCGGAATGACGTCCAAAGACTTCTCCCTGTCAGACCCGGATCGAGAAGTCGGAGTAAGCCCCTGTCGGCTTGTCCCAGCGACACCGAACATTGTCGACCGCCGCGAGGGACGGCCCGTGTTCGAGCGCCTCGAGCAGCTGCTTGAGACACTTAGAAGACCCTTCCGCCACGACCCTTACCGATCCGTCGCGTGTGTTGCACACCCAACCAGTCACCCCGAGCCTCTTGGCCGCAGTCCTGACGAAGTACCGGAACCCCACGCCCTGAACCCGCCCCAGGACCAAAGCTTCCAACTGCTGCTCCACCGCCTCCACCTCGACACTCATATGTGCCCGATACCGGTTAAAGTTTGTACATGGAAATGAACGCGCTGCACTGCTACCGATACAGTGAATATTGCTCAAACAATCGGATCGACGTCGCCGATGCGATCTCCCCAAACCCTATGAATCTCAGACCAGGCCGTGTCGCTTCGTCCAATCCTTAAACCCTCTGTCCAGTTGGCCGAAAGATTCGACGACAAATAGCACCTCCTGCAGGTGCCAGACTTCATAGTCCTGCTCTGTGATTCTGTCGGGGTCAAACTTGAGAACCCGAACCTGCGGCGACAACGCGTGGGCGACCTCGTCTTTGGACGACAGAATGCCGGCGCCGTAGATGCGTCTCCCGACCATTTGATCCACCAAACCAAACTCGACGGTAAACCAGTGGAGTCGTTCGAGTGACACCCTGTCCTGACCCGTCGCATTCAACGCCGCGCGTCCGAACCTTTGATAGAAGTCCGCAAAATTTGGGTTCGTGAGCATGGGCATGTGCCCGAATATGTCGTGAAACAGGTCTGGTGCCGGCGTGTAGTCCAACTCCTTGACGCCGCGGATGTAGTCGGTACTGGGAAAGATGCGCTCGGAGAGAAGCTTGAAAAAATCGCGCTCGTGCAGGAGGCCGGGGATTCTCGCGACTTTCCACCCGGTAGCACGAAGGAGGGACGCGCTCAAGTCCTTGAGGGCCGGTATGCGCTCCCGATTCAGTCCGAGGATGTCAATCCCGCGCGTGTAGGCCTCTGCGGCTCGGCCCGGAAGGAGCGAGAGCTGTCTGTCGAACAGCGTTGCCCAGCTCTCGTGATCTGAGTCAGGATACTCCGGATAATCGATGTCGTCGCCTACCGGCGGCAGTCCGTCAAGGCTCTGCGGGATGCACCGGGGGTCTGTACCATCCTGGGCAGCTTTTTCGTAAGCACTGAGAGGTTCCTGCACATCGTCTTGCTTGATGTCCTCGGCAACTTTCTCCATCTCTTCGTTCCTCCTTGACTCCTCGTGTGGTGTTTCGTGGCGGCCGGAAGCGCTTTCGGCAATTTACCCAATTCAGACGCGTCAGCTCGTGCACCTTGTGGAAATCCAATCGAATTCTTGGGGTCTCAGGCAGCCAGACCGGCAATCAGGAATAGCAAGGTCGAGACCGCAGCCATCCAAAGCGCGTAAGGCATCTGAGTGGTTACGTGATCGACGTGGTCGCAGGCTGACGCCATGGACGAGATGATCGAAGTGTCCGAAAGCGGCGAGGCGTGATCTCCGAAAACACCCCCTGACAGCACGGCTCCCAACATCAACGCGGCGGGAAGACCGAGCCCCTCCGCTAAGGGGAGAACGACGGGCAGAACGATGGCGAATGTGGTCCACGACGATCCGAGGGTGAACGAGACAAAACACGCTACGAGGAACACCAGCGCCGGCATCCACCAGGTGCCGCCTGTTACCTCGATTACCGAGACGAGATATGGTCCCATTTCGAGCTCCCGAGAAACCTGTCCGAGTGCAAAAGCGAGAACGATGAGCAATGTCACGGGCAACAGACCCATGCTTCCCTTCAGCACCATGTCCATGCTCATGGGGATAGACATAACGGACTGCCTTCCACTGCCCGCAACTTTTCGAGGCACGGCGTAGAGAATCATCGCCACCAGGATTCCCAATCCCACGGCCCACAACACCGCAGTCGAGCCGCTCCCCTGCATCATGTTGCCACCGCCGGTTATCCAAAGCCCGCCGAATATCCCCAGAATCATCACGGCGAGCGGAATGAAGAAGTCGCGCGCCTGGTTTGGAGCGGTGGACACAGGCTCGATCGCGACGACCTCGTCAGCGATCATCGGCACGGAACCCGGTCGAGTGAGTTGACCCGTCGCGGTTGCGCGATCTTCGGCCTGCTTCATGAGACCCCAGCCGCGACCGGATACCGCGAGGAACACGGCAAAAGCGACGGCGAGGAAGCTGTAGAAATTATACAGAAGCGACTCGGCAAGCAGCCCAACGGCTCCAACGGTTAACCCTTGCGCCGCGAGAAGCCCCAGGAGGTAGGCGCCCCATCCGTTGAGCGGTATCATCATGCACACAGGTGCGCTCGTCGCATCGCAGTAATAGGCCAATTTTTCGCGCGGGAGCTTGAGGCGATCGAAAAAGGGTCGCCCCACGGCACCAACAATCAACGACGTGATGGAGGATTCAACGAAGACAACGAGACCGGTTACCACAGCGAGCAGTTCAGCTCCCCGTCGCGTCGTACCCCACCCTCGATTCTGCGCGAATGAAATGAATCCGCTAACTCCACCGGAGGCCTGGACCAACGCAATGAGACCCCCTACCAGCAGGCAGAAGAAGACGACGCGTGTGTTGCCCGCGTCGGAGAATACGGCGACCATCTGATCGGCCAACCCGCGGAGCCCAAGAATAGGGTTGCCGCCTTCGAGCAGTGTGGTGCCAAGCCACAGACCGGTGAGTAGCGACAGGAACACCTGGCGAGTCCACAGGGCCAGCACGATGGCAACAACGGGAGGCAGCAGTACGATCCAGCCCATGCTCAGATTCGATCGAGGGCGCGCTCAGCTAAAATCCGTCATTGCCTGGGCCTACGCCGCATACATCTGTTGGCGACGAATATAGTGCTCAACGGTTTCCGGTACGAGGTATCGAATGGACCTCCCCGCGGCAACTCTCCGGCGTATGTCGGAGCTTGATATCTGCAGCAGCAGCGGGTCGGCTACAAAGGTGACTCGGTCCATTATGGCGCCCGAGACGTGGGAATGATCCAGTCCGTGCCGGTCAAAGACAATGAGTTGGGCCTGCCGAATGATCTCCTCGAACCGGAACCACGTATGAAACGCGTCGAGCGAATCGCCCCCAATGACGAGGTCGAAGCGATCGTGCGGATGCAGATCCTTCAAGATCGCGATCGTTTCAATCATGTACGAAGGGCCGGGTCGGCGCACCTCGACGTCAGACACCTCGAAGAAGGGATTCCCCTTGATCGCCCGTTCCGCCATCTCCAAACGGTCGGAGGAGGGGGCCAGGGGCGTATCGAGTTTGTGAGGAGGTCGACCGGTTGGTATCCAAAGCACGCGATCAAGGGCCGCATGAACACGCGCAGATTCGGCGACGACAAGGTGCGCCAGGTGGGGTGGATTGAATGCACCGCCGAATAGCCCGATTCGCATGCCTCGCAGTGTCTAACCGAGCGTCTCCATGCGCTCCTGAATGCTGCCGAAGATTAACTCGGCCTCCTTCAGGTGCGGACTTCCGGGAAATAACTGAACCAGCCGGTTGTAAGCGGTCACCGCATTTTCGAGACGCTCACGCTTTCGTGACGGGATGCTCGCATCGGCAAACGCAACCCATGAGCGCATCGCGCCCAGAAGAGACTCGTCGACGACGTCCGTACTCGGATATTTCTCGAGTACGCGTTGAAACGTGATGGCAGCCGCCTCATACATCTCGCCGCGCTCGTAGAGCTCGGCCTTGGCGAGCAGTTTACGAGCCAGCTTCTCCTGGAGCTCGTCGATCTTCTGCCCGATGTCCTGCGCTCGCTCACTGTTGGGATACGTGCTGAGAAACAGGCGCAGATACTCGACCGCCCGCTCGCTGTCCGTCTGGTCGAGATTGAACGGGGGGGACTGCCTGTAATAACTCATTGCCCGATAGTAGGCCGCCTCCTCGACGCGTTCATCCCGGGGATAGAGCCCGATGAACCTGTCGAATTCATTTGCCGCAAGGAGATACTGTTTACCCTCGTAGTAGGCTCTGGCCAGAGTATATTGGGCGTCGTCGGCCCATTCGTTCACGCGGCCAAACTCGAAGACCTGCTGCAGCTGCTCGACCGCCCGGTCGTATGAACCTCTGTCAAAGAATGCCACGCCTTTCCGATACGCAATCTCCGGTGTTTCAGAGGAGGCACGCTGCGAGCCCCCACACGCGCCGAGAAGGGTGACGCTCGTCAGAGTTACCAGGATGAGTGCGATGGCTCTGCTCAAGAGATAGTGTAACATGCTGCGTCGGGCTGTCCGACAGCGCTCAGAATGATTGATCAGCGACGGCCCGGTCTTACTTGGTCCGGCCGTCCCTGTTCCTAATCCTCGCGGCGGGTAACGCCGTTGTCGCCGTATGAGTGGAAAAAGACCGACTGGTTGACCTGACCGTCGCCAAAATAGAGCCTGATCCCTAACCCCTCATAAGGCGCTCTCGTTCGAAAGGCATCAGGGAGCAAGGCCCTCTCGTCAAGGTCGGTCGCGAGCTGGAGGAGGAACCGGGTAACATCAAAACCGACGAAAGCCGGCTTATCCGGCGGCTCTCCCGTTCGTCTTCGGTATTCCTGATCGAACTGGACGACCTCGGCCCGGGTCGAATCGACCGCGAAGTCGACCGCGTACAAGGTCTTGTGCTGGGCCATGCGGGAGGCGTCGGGATAATCCGCCCATTCGCCGTTGCCGAAGAGCGGTATTCGCGGACTCGTGCGTTCAAGGCTCGAAAGTGCGACGTTAATGATTCCTCGCGCGTCATCTCCGGTGACCGGGATATAAAGGCCGTCTAAATGTGCCAGTGCGTCCGCGCCGAATCGATCGGCCAGCACGTACCAGTCACTCAAGCTGCCGAGAAATTCGACGATGGGAGTCGCGGCGCCGAGGTCATCGGCTTCGTCGATGAAGCCTCTCGCCATGCGTGCCGCAAAGCTCGCGGAGTCCGCGATGACTCCGATCTTCGAGTAGCGAAGCTGACGTACGACTCGTCTCGCCATCAGACGGCCCCTCATTTCATACGTCGGATTCGCTTGAAACACCATCGATCGTCCGCGGGTCACCGCCTCGTCGGTTGCCAGGGGCACGAGAAGAGGGACACCCGCCTCCTCCGCCACTTCGGCCGCGGCGATCGCCTCCTCACTGAACAATGGCCCGACGATGACGTTGGGACTGGCGCGGTCAATAAGGCGCCGAACCGCGGCACGCGCCGTGCGCGGCTCTCCACCGGAGTCTTCGAAGATCAGTCGAACGGTCCTGCCCCCACGCTCGTTGAATTCGTCGGCAGCCATTTGAATGCCTTCGAAGGCCGAGCGCGTGAATCGAAGCGCGCTCGACGTCATGGGAAGCAAGACCCCAATCAGGAATACGTCGCGGCCAGCTTCGATCCCGAGGTTGTAGCGTTCCTGGGCGGCGTCTCTCAACGCGACTGCCGAATCATAGTATCGGCTTTCAGGGTAGCGTCGGATGAAAGCCGTCAGTAGGCCACTGCTTTCCGCGAAGCGCCCTGCCGCCAGCAGGGAGCGCCCTCCCATGAGCATCGCAGCCGTCGTGCGCCTGTTTTCAGGGGCTTCGATGATCGCTCGGAATCGCTGGTACGCGTCATCGTACCGGCCATCCTCCCAAGCATCGACCCCTTCCTGAAAGGCGGTCTCTATGGCCGGATTGAACGGAAATAGGGCTGCCGCTCTCGCAGTATCGATTGCTGCGGGTTGACCCATCGCAGGAGTCACGATAAGCAGCACCGCCAGCAGCGAGCGCGCCTTTACCAATCCAAGGAACCACGTGCTTTTCATTCCCACTCGATCGTGGCGGGCGGCTTGCTACTGATGTCGTACACGACCCTGTTAATGCCGCGCACCTCGTTGATGATCCGATTCGACACCCGAGCGAGGAAGTCTGCGGGCAGGCGAGCCCAGTCGGCCGTCATCCCGTCAACACTTGTGACCGCTCGAAGCGCACACACATTCTCGTATGTTCTCACATCCCCCATCACACCCACCGCCTGAACAGGAAGCAGGACCGCGAAAGCCTGCCATACGTCGTCATACACCCCGGCCGCGCGCATCTCATCAAGGTAAATCGAGTCGGCCGCCCTCAGGAGTTCGAGCGATCTTGGCGTAACGGGGCCCAAAATGCGAACTGCCAGGCCGGGCCCTGGGAAAGGATGACGCCCCAGGATATTTTCGGGCACATCCAGCAAGCGGCCTACAGCTCGCACTTCGTCCTTGAACAGCTCGCGGAACGGCTCGACCAACTCAAACGGCATGCTGTCGGGCAGCCCTCCGACATTGTGATGCGTCTTGATCGTCGCAGACGGCCCTTTGAAGGAAATGCTCTCTATAACGTCCGGATACAGGGTACCCTGCGCGAGGAACCGAACCGGGTGGCCGAGATCCTCCTCGATCTGATCGGTCGCGGATGTGAACGCATCGATGAATGTCTCGCCGATGATCTTCCTCTTCAGCTCTGGGTCAAAGACCCCCTGAAGCCGCTCGAGAAATCTCTCGCTCGCATCGACCGCCTCCAGCCGGATGTGAAAACCGTCGCGAAAGGTGGTCTGAACCTCCTCCCACTCCCCCTTCCTTAGCAAACCGTTGTTCACGAAAACGCACGTCAACTGCTCGCCGACCGCCCGGTGGATCAAAACGGCCGCCACGGAGGAATCCACTCCGCCTGACAACCCCAGCACCACGTGATGATCTCGGACACGTTCACGGATCGACGCGGTTTTCTCTTCGATAAACGAGGCGGCTGACCAGTCTCCCAAACAGCCGGCCACCCTCAGGACAAAATTGCGAAGTATCTGGCTGCCGAACTCCGTATGCACGACCTCCGGATGGAACTGGACGCCGTAATGGGGCAATTCGCTCGACTGCACGGCGGCAATCGGTGCGTTGTCGGTATGAGCCGTTACGATGTAGCCGTTCGGAGGCGACGTCAGGTGGTCGCCGTGGCTCATCCAGACGATCGACCCATCCTCAACGCCGGTGAACAATCCGTTACTCTGGTCGAGGATCAAATGCGCGCGCCCGAACTCACGCCGGCGGGCGCCTTCCACTGCGCCGCCCAGTGTATGCGCCATGAGCTGGAGACCGTAGCATATCCCCAGAATCGGCATCGGCTCTCCGTCAGATCGGCGAAGTTGAAGAAGACGCGGGTCGAGCTGGGGGGCACCCTCGTCGAAAACCGAGCTCGGACCACCCGACAGAATGATGCCTTTAGGGTCGAGCGCAGCCACCTCTTCCAGTGGAAGCGTGCACGGATGAATCTCGGAGTAGACGCCCGCCTCTCTAACGCGCCGGGCTATTAGTTGCGTGTACTGGGAGCCGTAATCGAGTATAACAATCCGCTCGTGCATCGCTCCTCTCTACTCGGCTCCATTGCGGCGGGCCGTTTGTATGCGGCACCCGCGTCGTCCTCATCCGCCTACCATCTCGGCATACTCGGCCGAGGTCATCAGCGATTCGATCGTCGCAGGATCGTCAACGTGAATCTTGATCATCCAACCCTCGTCGTACGGTGATTCGTTGACGACTTCGGGCGTGGCCTCGAGCGCCTCGTTTATTGCGACAATCCTTCCGGCCACAGGCATGAAAAGGTCTGATACAGTCTTGACCGCTTCCACAGTTCCGAAGGCGCCGTCGCTTTCTACGGCCGTACCAACTTTGGACAGCTCGACAAAAATAACGTCGCCAAGCTCACCCTGCGCGAAGTCCGTAATCCCGACAACAGCTGTGGAGCCATCACCTTCGAGCTTGATCCACTCGTGCTCCCTGGTGTAGCGGCGATCGTCAGGAAATTTCATCAGTCAACTTCAGATACGTGGACGCGCGTCGCGTGACCCTTTACGACGCTCCCGAATCTACGGGGCGCAATTCGAAGTGTTCAAGAAAGTTTGTATCAAAATTCCCGCCGACGAACCGGTCATCGGTCATCACCTGTTGATGGAACGGGATGGTCGTCTTCACCCCCTCGACGATAAACTCGCCGAGCGCCCGTTTCATCTTCGAAATGGCCAGTGGACGCGACTTGGCGTGCACGATGAGCTTCGCAATCATCGAGTCGTAGAACGGAGGGATGACATACCCCGCGTAGGCGTGGGTTTCTACCCGAACCCCCTTCCCCTTCGGGGTATGGAACGCATCGATGCGCCCAGGCGACGGTCTGAAGCCGGCGTATGGATCCTCGGCGTTGATGCGACACTCAATCGAGTGGCCGTCGATAACGGGATCGACGAGGGCAAGCTCCTCCCCGTTTGCTATGCGCATTTGCATCTCGATGAGGTCAGTTCCGGTGATTTCCTCTGTTATGGGATGTTCGACCTGAATCCGGGTGTTCATCTCCATGAAGTAGAAGTGCCCGGTCTTATCCAGCAGGAACTCAACGGTGCCGGCCGAACGGTAGGCGACGGCTTGCGCCGCCATGACGGCTGCCTCGCCCATCTTACCCCGAAGCTCCTTGCTGACCGCAGGCGACGGCGCCTCCTCGATGAGTTTCTGATGGCGTCTCTGGATCGAGCACTCGCGCTCCGCAAGATGAATGACCCTGCCCTTGCCGTCTCCAACGATCTGAATCTCGACGTGGCGGGGATTGAGAATCAGCTTCTCGATGTACACTTCGCTGCTTCCAAATGCTGCCTGGGCTTCGTTTCTCGCGATGCTGAACTGGCGCGGCAGTTGGTCCTCACTGGAGGCGATCCGCATGCCCCTTCCGCCGCCGCCCGCGCTGGCCTTGATGATTACGGGATATCCAATCGCCGCGGCCGCCTTCAGGGCGCTCTTTTCGTTCTCAACGATACCATCCGAACCCGGAACGATGGGAACGCCCGCCTCCCGCATCGTCAGTTTCGCCTGATTTTTGTCCCCCATAAGACTGATCGTCTGGGGAGTTGGTCCGATGAACTCGAGACCGTGGTCGCCACAGATGGCGCTGAAATCGGCGTTCTCGGCCAGGAACCCGTAGCCCGGATGGATGGCGTCGGCCCCGGTCACCTCGGCCGCCGCAATGATTCGATCGATTCTCAGGTAGCTGTCACGCGCCGGCGGAGGGCCGATGCAGACCGCCTCATCCGCAAATCGCACCGGCAGCGAGTCCCTGTCGGCGGTCGAGAAGACGGCGACGGTCTTCAATCCGAGCTCATGGCAAGTCCGGATAATTCGTAGCGCGATTTCGCCCCGGTTTGCAATGAGAACCTTCTGCATGATCGCTCGCGTCGCCGAGTCAGGCGTCTGACTCGATCACGAAAAGCGGCTGATCGTACTCGACCGGCTCAGCATTGTCGACGAGGATCTGCTTCACGGTCCCGGACATCTCGCTCTCGATCTCATTCATAAGCTTCATGGCTTCGATGATGCAGAGCACGCTTCCCTGACTGACGCGCGATCCTACTGATACGAACGGCTCGGAGTCGGGCGAGGGTGACACGTAGAACGTTCCTACAATCGGCGCCTTGATCGTTTTCTCTCGCGACGTCGCCGGCGGAGCCTTCTGCTCCACAGCCGGTGTTTCGGGTTGGGGTGGAGCTGCGACCGGTGCTGCGGCCGGAGACGAGGGGCGCGAATAAGAATCGGCGGGCGGCGGTGGATACATCCCGAGGGGAGCATAGTACCCGCTCGGATGCACGGAGATCGTCGGCGAGTTCCGCCGAATCGTCACCTTGGTACCGTTCTCGTCAATCTCAACCTCGGCGACGTCGCTCTCGGCAACGATCTTCAGCATCTCCCGGAGTTTCTTGAGATCCATGGGCTGGGGATAAAGTTGGGGCCGTCTGGCGGACATCCGCCACGCTACCGAACTCGGGTAATATAATCTCCCGTTTGGGTATCAACGCGAAGCATGTCCCCTTCGTTCACAAAAAGCGGGACATTGATCACCGCTCCGCTCTCGAGCCGAGCGGGCTTGCTGCCGCCCTGTGCGGTATCACCTCGGAGGCCGGGGTCCGTTTCCACCACACGCAATTCGACGTGGCGAGGCACCTCGACTCTTACGGTCTCGTTCGTCTCAACGTAAATTAAAGCCTCGGCGGTCTCCCCTTCTTTCAGATAGTCTCGGCCCGACACGAGATCACCTGATACGGAGAGTTGCTCGTACGTCTCGTTGTGCATGAAATGCATGCCGAGATCGTCTTGGTAAAGAAACTGTATCGGGTGACGCTCCACTCGGGCGACATCCACTTTCTCTCCGGAGCGGAACGTATTGTCGACGACTTTTCCGTTCCTCACGTTTTTCAGCTTGGTTCTGACGAAAGCCCCCCCCTTCCCCGGCTTCACGTGCTGAAAATCGACGATCGACCAGAGGTCGCCGTTCCAAACGAGTGTCAGCCCGTTCCTGAAGTTACTGGTGTCGGCCATGTAGATCGATTTGCTGTCCCCGAGACGCCCGCATGGGGGCGACGAATATACCTTGTCCTTCCCAAGCTTGTCAATTTGACCGGGGGGCTCCCAAGACGCTTAAACTTGGCGCTTCGTGCCAAGGAAAGCCGGAAGATCGGTAACGCCCATCGGCCCGTATCTGTACAGGTACCCTTCTCCGTACTCAGCACCGATGCCGAACCCGAAGGTTCGGGCACGCGCCTCAAGGAACTGGATGAATCTCGGATCCGAGATGAAGGTTTCCGGTTCGTCAGATGTCTCTTTGTATTCCTCGACGTGGACCTGAGACGAGTACGCCAGCACGGCCTTTGTCCGCTTCTCCCAGAACGAGGAGACGTCGATTACCAACTCGGGCTCGAACGTCAGGCTCTGCATATAGTGCATGACGTGTGCGGGCCTCCATGGCTCCTGAACGCCATCATCGTCTCGAGTCTCCAGTCTGACCAGTCCGGAATAGAAGGTCGCTGACATGCAGAGCCGCGCAGCGTCGCCATGGTCGGGATGCCGCTCCTCGATGGGGTTGATGAGAACGATGTCGGGTCGATACCGGCGGACGACGGATATCAGCTTTCGTCGATTTGCGTCGGTATTCGCGATGTCGCCGTCGGGGATGCCCAGGTTTATGCGAACAGGGACGCCCATGATCTCGCGGGCTCTCTCCGCCTCCCTGGCGCGCAGGTCGGCCGATCCCCTCGATCCCAACTCCCCCCGCGTGAGATCGACGATCCCAACGCGATAGCCCTGATCAACCAGGAGGCACAGCGTCCCGCCACACGACATTTCGACATCGTCGGGGTGCGCTCCGACGGCGAGGACGTCAAGTTTCTCGAGATCAGTCATTTCCGGAGCAGGATCAGATTACGAAATTGACGATGCGCCCCGGCACGTATATGGAACGCCTCACGGTCTGTCCTTCGATGAATCGAGCGACGTTCCCAACTTCTCGAGCGGCGCTCACGACGGTCGATTCGTCGGCCGAGGCATCGACGACCACCGAT
>DATKEJ010000070.1:0-2816 GCA_035512315.1 Rhodothermales bacterium
CCTTTACACTTGACGAGCCGATGCGGGTGATGGTCTATGCCCTCGGCGAGGGCTACCAGAGCAGCGGCAAGATGTTCGACTATTCGTGGATCGTGGGAGCGTCCGATCGAGAGGTCTGGAAAATGACCGTCGCACAGACGAAGCACGCCGGAGGTTCGAAGAAGAACAGACGGGCGGAGACCGTGCTCAATCTCGACGCCGGTGTTCCTTACACCGTCTATTACAAGACCGACGGATCGCATTCATTCGACGATTGGAACGAGGATCCGCCGCTTCGGCCGCGTCAATGGGGTGTTACGATTTTCGCGTTGAATCCCGACTTCCTCCCGAGCATCGAAACGCCTGTCGCGTCTCCCGTGCCTCCCGTGTCGAAACCCGGATATGCCGCCGTAGGCCAAAACCCGCTGGTCTCGCTCCAATCGATTGGCAACGGGATGAGCGTTTCAAAACAGTTCGTGCTCGATGATACATCCAGCGTGCACATCTACGCCCTCGGCGAAATGACCCGCGACGGCCGGTATGACTGGGGGTGGATCGTCAACGTGGAAACAGGTGCAGTGGTCTGGGAAATGCGCCGCGAAAACTCGCAGCCTGCCGGAGGAACGAGCAAGAATAGACTGGTCGACCTCGTGATCGAGCTGCCACAGGGAAGTTACGAGGCGCATTATGTGACCGACGATACGCACGCCTTCCCCGACTTCCGATACGGCGGAGCCCCCGATAACCCAGCCGGCTGGGGCATCACCGTGCAGCTTCTCAGGAGAAAAAACGGGAACGGTGAACACTGAGACCGACTCCTCAACGGTCGAACTCCTCATCACCGTCGATCCGTCCGCTCAAGATCGACTGGTGGCCGAACTTGACCGGCTTGGATTCGAAGCCTACCTGCAAGACGACGAGGAACTCCGCGCGTACATCCCCTCGTCCCAATGGAGCGCAACGCTAAACACTCGGGTCCGAGGGCTCCTCTCAGACATCGGTCTCCCACCGAACGCCCGCATCACGGTGATTCCGGCGCAGAACTGGAATCAGCGGTGGGAAGACACGATCGAGCCCGTTGCCGTGGGCGCCTTCATCGTTACGCCCAGCTGGCATAAGGATCAGATTCCCGAATTGGGGCTGATTCCCCTCGAAATCGATCCGAAAATGAGCTTCGGGACCGGGTACCACGCGACGACGCGCCTGATCCTGCACATGCTGCCGTCAGTGGTTCGCGGCGGCGAGCGCGTTCTGGATGCAGGGACAGGCACAGGAATTCTCGCGATTGCCGCGGCGCGGCTTGGGGCATCCTTCGTGGTGGGCGTTGACATCGACCCCTGGTCTGAGCGCAACGCGCTGGAGAACTGCGAACGAAACGGGGTTGCCGACGTCGTTCGCATCCGTCTCGGCGATGTCGAAGCGGTCGAGGAGACGGCATTCGACGTGATTCTGGCAAACATCCAACTCGATGTAATCGTCCGTTCGTTTGCCTCCCTCAAATCCAGACTTGCGACGGGCGGCCGGATCCTCGTATCCGGTATTCTCCTGTCGCAGGTGAACGAACTGAACCGCTTCGTTGAGTCGATGGACATGCACGTTGAAGACAGCCGTGTGGAGGATGGCTGGTGGGCCGCCGCACTGCGATCCTCCTGACCTTCGAAGTGGAACAATAGGTGGGTGCTCACGTCCCACATTCCCCCATCCGCACACTTCTGTAACGCAATATGCCAATCTCAGAATCGACCGTAATTGAGGCGCTGTCTCATGTCATCGATCCAGATCTCGGCCGAGATCTTGTGTCGCTGAACATGATCCGCGACGTCGCGGTAAACGGATCGCGCGTTTCTTTCACGGTGGTGCTCACGACGCCGGCCTGCCCGCTCAAGGAGCATCTTCGGCAGGCCTGTACGAGCGCCATCCACGAGCGCGTCGACAGGCATGCAGAGGTCGATATAAAGATGACCGCCAACGTGACGACGAGGTCAACACCTGAGAAGCAGATTCTTCCGGGCGTGAAGAACACGATCGCTGTGGCGTCGGGAAAGGGCGGCGTCGGGAAGAGCACGATAGCCGCCAATCTCGCGGTCGCCCTGGCGAAGAAAGGAGCCCGAGTCGGTCTCGTCGATACCGACATCTATGGTCCCTCAGTCCCAACCATGTTCGGTGTGGCCGGCGAGCGTCCGCGTGTCAACGACGCGCAGTTGATCGTCCCACTTGAGAGGTTCGGTGTCAAGCTCCTGTCAATGGGTTTTCTCGTCGACAGCGATGAGGCTGTGGTCTGGCGGGGACCGATGGTCACGAGCGCCGTGCGCCAGTTTCTGGAGCAGGCCGCCTGGGGCGAGCTTGATTACCTGGTGTTAGATCTGCCGCCGGGCACGGGCGACATCCAGTTGACACTCGTGCAGACGATTCCGTTGTCGGGCGCGGTGATCGTGACGACACCCCAGGAGGTTGCGCTGGCCGATGCTAGAAAAGGCGTTGCGATGTTTCGTAAAGTCAATGTTCCGGTTCTGGGAATCGTAGAGAACATGGCGTTCTTTACGCCGCCCGATCTGCCGGATCGTAAGTACTTCCTTTTCGGAGAGGGCGGTGGCATGAGGCTGGCGCAGGACCTGGGGGTTCCTCTTCTGGGCCAAATCCCCCTGCGCCAGATGATCCGTGAAGCCAGCGACGATGGGCTCCCCATCGTGCTGCGCGATGATCTGCCGGCTGACTCAGAAGCTCTTCTCGCCATGGCGGAGCGAGTGGCCCAGGAGCTTTCGATTCAGAATGCCTCCGAAGACGTGGCCATTCCCCTCGACATCGTCTACCAGTAGCGATCATGCAGGCCGGTCGGA
>DATKEJ010000071.1:0-4069 GCA_035512315.1 Rhodothermales bacterium
TGGGCGGAGATCTGAGAATCGACAGAAACGACGCGCTGGCGAATGTCGCCGGTCTGTCCGCCGTCGGCACGATTGGCGGAAATCTGAGGGTCACCGATAACGACACGCTGACGAACGTCGACGGACTCCGGACCGTGACAACCGTCGGTGGAAGCCTGACCGTCCGCGACAACGACGCGCTGACGGCATGCAGCTGCGGCCTGTATTCGTGCGTCCAAGGCAACTGCGTCGACAACTCGATCACCTTGAGGCAGAACGACGCGAACGGCGACTGCAACGCCGACGGCGCCGACCTCCTGCCAAATGCCTGCCCGGCCGTAGGGATTGAAGACGAGGCCCGGGATTCGGAACTGCCGTCCTCATTCGCACTCCATCCCGCGTATCCCAATCCATTTAATCCCGCTGCGACGATCCGTTACGACTTGCTGCATTCCGGCGACGTTCGTTTGAAGGTGTTTGATGGTCTCGGAAGGCTGGTGACGTCGCTGGTCGATAGCCGACAGTCGGCGGGGCGGCACTCGGTGAGGTGGGAGACGGGAGAGGTTCCGAGCGGAGTCTACCTCGTACGAATGGAGGCAGGAAGGTTTGTAGGGACGAGAAGCCTCGTCCTCGTGAAGTAGAAGTTCAGGGGTTGGCGATTTGCGTTTGGTTAGCGTTTCGTTTAGCGCTTTCAATCTGGATCCCGGATCGAGTCCGGGATGACGCATTCGTTTAGCGTTCCTTTAGCGTTTCTCGTTTAGCGTTAAGAGCGGGGTCCGTCGCTGCGCTCGGGATGACGGAACGTTTAGCGTTTCTCGTTTAGCGTTTAGCGTTTCTAATCTCGTCTTCGGTCGACCGACTCCTTGAGCGCACGCAAGTATTCGCCCGTCGCGGGTCTGTATACGACCCCTTTGTTCCCCTCGTGGATTCGCCTGTGGGCGACGACCTCTTGCAGCATCACGGTCGAAATCGCCGACTCTTTCAGCCGCAGCAGCCATTCGATCCATTCCGCCTGGCGCCAGCGTTCGTGAAACGGACCGACCTCGTCGAAGCACGACCGGCGGATGATCATCGCCGACGGCGAGTAACCCTCCTGCGGTTCGTCGGGACATACGAATCGCTCCCGGGCCACATCATCGACGTCCGGACTCACGAACTGTCTCACGTAGCCGAAAACCGCTCCGACGGCCGGTTGATCTTCGAGTACGTTCAACTGCAGTTCGAGCTTCGCCGGTGCCCAAAAGTCGTCCTGGTCAAGGAAGGCTAGAAGCTCTCCGCGCGACTCGTCTACGCCGCGGTTACGGGCGGCGGCGGTGCCTCGGTTAGCCTGTTGGACGTATCCCACCTGCGATCCATACGACGCAACCACCTGCGCGCTTCCGTCGGTCGATCCGTCGTCGACGACGATGATCTCAGATGCCGGGCGCGTCTGATCGAGGACGCTCTCGACGGCTTCCGGCAGGTAGCGCTCGCCGTTGAACACCGGGATGATGACGCTGACGGTCAAAGCGGGGGCAATTCGAAGGGCTTGACCCCGACCCGTTCGCGCCGCCGATCGAGGGATCGCTTTACGAGGGGCAGGTAGCCAAGATCGTGCACGTCGGTTCCTCTCGTGAGATTGCCCTCGTGGAGGCGGTAGTGCAGTGCCACATCCTCGGTGACTCTCAATTGCAAACCGGCCTCTCTGGCTCTGGTGAACCAGTCGATATCCTCCGAAAATCGAAGTGTGCCGTCGAATCCGCCGGCGCGTTCGAATGCTCGCCGGTAATACAAGCCGCAGCCGAGTTGCATGAAAAAACGGGGCTCGGCGAGCGTACCGTCCGGAAGAATGCACCGCGTCCTGCCCAACGTCATATCCGCACCGTGATCCTCGACAAGGACCCCAAACTGTCGCTCGAGTTTACCCGGTGGCCACATGTCGTCGGCATCGATGAATGCGAAATAATCGCCGCGCGCTTCGGCCAGACCGCTGTTCCG
The DNA here is from genome assembly GCA_035512315.1 of Rhodothermales bacterium. Classification (GTDB taxonomy): domain Bacteria; phylum Bacteroidota; class Rhodothermia; order Rhodothermales; family DATKEJ01; genus DATKEJ01. Next base: position 1,957 of record DATKEJ010000071.1, read on the forward strand.
AGCGGCGGCCGGGCCAGAATTTTCCTGTCGGATGACACGGGCATCCGGGGCAGCCGCGCGTATGACTTCCAACGACCCGTCCGTCGATCCGTCGTCGATCACGATGAGCTCGATTGGACCGGCATCCTGCTCGTAGACGCTCCGAATCGCCGCCGCGAGGAATCGCTCGCCGTTGAATACCGGCAGTATGACGCTGACCAGCGGAGCCATCACTTCTCGGTCCAGTTCGTCGGTTTCTGGACCTTCACCACGGGCCACCCCGACTCGTCCACCTCGTGGATGGGGTCGAGCACCAGCGCATGCTGCATGTCCCGGTACGTGTCCATCACGGGCCACGTAACGGGCGCGCCGGCCTTCCTCGTCTGCCCCTCGTGTTGTGCAGCCCCTTCGGGCCTCGATCCCTTGACGTCGACGAGCTCCTCGTGCTCGATTGCCCCGACGAAACTCAAGAACATGGCACGCGCCACCTCAACGGAGATGCCATACTCACTAGCCATTTCCTGAACGATGGACTCGGTCGGCTCGTGATCAGCCATCCGCGACCATATGAAGCCCGCGGTTTCGTTAAGTGCGTGATACAACCCGATATTCAAGTTCAGAATGATGACTTCGCCATCGAAATTCTCGTGTGCGACGTGTGGACGAATCGAAACGGAAAACGTCGAGGCGTCCCCTGTTGGGCCGGAGTTGGTCTGCGTCATGAGTCTCGGACTAGTGGATTGAAGGTGAGAAAAATAGTGCAAAAGCTTGATTCGGTTCCGAGTCGTGTGCGGCGCCGGTTCGCCACCTTTGCGGTTGACTGGCTAATCGCGCGCCCCGGAGTATTGTCGAACGCAAAACTTAAGGAGTGGACACGATCGGTCTTCGAGCACGATCGCGAACGCCGGATCGTGGTCAATGAGCTCAAGGAACTCATCAAGACGGGAGCGCCCCCGGTCGAGCGGCTCCGCATCGAACCGCGGCGCGACGGAGCGTTCGGCTTTGAGCACCTCACCGCACTCTTTGCGAGCAACACGCTCAATGAGTACGTCATTACGATGAACCTCCGCCAGTCGGCCTACTTGTTCGACCTGATCCGCCGATCAAAGGCCGAGAAAGTGATCGAGATCGGACGACACTGGGGCGGAAGCACGGTTCTCATCGCTACCGCAATGGACGGCCGCGGGGAGTTCTGGTCCATCGCCGATCCGCACGAGACGGACTGGGACGTCGAGCATCGCGGGCGTCCCCGGCCGAGACCGATCGCCGATCAGCTCTGTGACCTGCTCGGCCAGTTGGGACTTTCGGCGCATCTGATCTCGGGCGATCCGGCAACGGTCGAGGTCGAAACGGGCGAAGTCGACCTCGTGCACATCGACGGCGCCCACTCGTACACCGCTGCGATGACCGACTTTGAACGGTTTGGACGGCGCGTAAGAGTTGGGGGAGCGGTCTTGCTGGACGACGCAGTTCCCGACCCTTTCTCCGATCTGGCGCGTACGGCCGACGTCAAGCAGGTCGTGGCCGACATTGTGGACCGGGGCGACTTCAGGGTAGTCGCCACGATCCAGCGGCTCATGCATCTCGAACGGGTCAGGAAAGATGGCGACGGCTCCCGATGATCGTCACCCCGGACTCGATCCGGGATCCAGAACGACGGCTCCCGATGATGGTCATCCCGGGCTCGATCCGGGATCCAGAACGACGCGACCATTGATCAGCGTCATCCTGCCCACGTTCAATCGTCCGGGATACCTCCGCGAGGCAGCCGCGAGCATTCTCGGACAGACGGTCGAGGATCTCGAGCTGCTCATCGTGGATGACTGTTCGACGGATGAAACCGACGCCGTCATCGCCGATCTTTGCCGGGAGGATCGACGCGTCGCAGGTCTCCGGACGGAGTCGAACGGAGGCTGCAACCGGGCGCGCAATCTAGCGCTCGACCGAGCGAAAGGACGTTGCATCGCGTTCCTGGATGACGACGATGTGGCTGTGCCGGGTCGATTCGAGTCATGCCTCGCAGCACTCGAGGCACGGCCGTCATCCGGTTTTGCGTCCTGTGGGTACGGTTTCATCGATGCTCGAGGAACGCGTTTGCCGGGATCGGCTCCGGAGTTCGATGCCGGCGTCGAGG
>DATKEJ010000072.1:0-7608 GCA_035512315.1 Rhodothermales bacterium
GTTCGACGTTCGACGTTTGACGCTCGACGTTCGACGCTCGACGCTCGACGTTCGACGCTCGACGCTCGACGCTCGACGTTCATCTTACGCAACCGCAAACTATCTTGACGACTTCCAACCGAGTGATTCTGACGTGGCGAAAAGTAAGCGAACGGCGGAGATTCTTGCCGGTTTGCGGCAGATGATTCCGAGCCCGGAAACCGAGCTCGAGTACGTAGACCCGTTCCAGCTCCTGGTGGCGGTGATTCTCTCAGCACAATGCACCGATGACCGGGTGAACATGGTGACGCCGGCGTTGTTCGAGCGGTACCCGACTCCCGGGTCCATGGCGAAAGTCGAACCGGAGGACATCTACCCGTTTATCAAGTCGGTCACCTATCCCAATAACAAGAGCAGGCACCTCGTTGGCGCCGCGAGGAAGATCGTCGATGAATTCGGCGGAGAGGTGCCCGACGACGTCCCGCACCTCGTCAAGCTGCCCGGCGTCGGACGAAAGACAGCACAGGTCGTGGCCAGCGTCGTCTTCGAACGCGACGCTCTTCCGGTGGACACCCACGTCTTTCGGGTCTCCAACCGGATCGGTCTAGTGAGCGACGCCAAGACGCCGCTCGCCGTCGAAAGAGGACTGAAGCGAATCCTTCCAAAGGAAGATTGGTCGGAGGCGCACCACTTGCTCATCCTGCACGGACGATACACATGCACCGCCCGCAGTCCGAAATGTGACAGTTGTCTCATTTCCAATAACTGTCTTTATTTCAGTCGTTTAAGGAAACTTCCCGAACCGAAGGTCGGTCTCAAACCCTCGAAAGGCAGGTACCACTGCGGCACGTGCGGCCGGTATTTCGACACGCCGGTCATCCGCCGAGACCGCTACGGCGTCGACCAGTTTTCATGTCCCTCGTGCTCGTCGATGAACGTCTTTGAGAGCAGGAGTGGAGCGACGACGAAACGCATCCCCGACTTTCGAGTCGGATGATTCATATGCAGCCGAAACACATTCTGATTATTCTCGACGGATATGGGATCGCCGAAGACCCTTCCGTCAGCGCCATAGATCACGCCCGCAAGCCGTTTCTCGACAGTCTGTTCGGTCGGTATCCTCATGCGACCTTGGAGGCATCCGGCCTCGCAGTCGGGCTGCCACCGGGGCAGATGGGGAATTCCGAGGTGGGGCACATGAACCTGGGGGCCGGGCGCGTGATCTATCAGGAGATCACGCGCATCGACAAGGATATCCTCGAAGGCCCCTTCTTCGAGAACGAGGTCCTGCTCGAAGCCGTCCGGCGTGCGAAACGAAACGGTGCGACCCTCCACTGCATCGGGTTGTTTTCGGATGGGGGGGTACATTCTTCGCTCGGGCACCTGTACGCGATCCTCCAACTCGCTGCGAACGAAGGACTAGACGCGGATCACGTAGTTGTCCACGCTTTCACGGACGGACGCGACACCGCTCCCAACGGCGGGATCGCCTTCGCCCGGCAATTTGCCGAACAGGTCGGAGAGATCGGCGTCGGTAAGATCGCGACCGTCGTCGGTCGTTACTATGCCATGGATCGAGACAAGCGCTGGCATCGCACCCAGCTCGCATTCGACCTCCTTGTTGACGGCAAAGGGGAGACCTTCTCGTCTGCCGAAGCCGGGCTGAAGGACAGTTACGATGGCGGTGTTACGGACGAGTTCGTGAAGCCGTTCAAGATCGAGGGTGTCGCAAATGGAACGATCCGCGACGGAGACTCGGTCGTCTTCATCAATTTCCGCGCCGACCGGGCCCGTCAGATCACCCACGCACTCGTCGATGAGACCTTTGACGGATTCGACCGATCGAAGCGTCCCGACATCCATTTCGTCTGCATGACGCCGTACGACGAGCTGGCATTCACCCTGCCGATCGCGTTCCCCAAGGTGAACCTCATAGAAACGCTCGGGGCCGTCATGGAGCAGCACAACCTCACTCAGCTTCGCGCTGCGGAAACGGAGAAATATCCGCACGTGACCTACTTTTTTTCGGGCGGCCGCGAGGCGCCCTTTGTTGGGGAGGACCGGATCCTGGTGCCCTCGCCCAAAGTGGCCACTTACGACCTGCAGCCGGAGATGAGTGCTCCGGGGCTAGCCGCCCAGGTGGCGCATGCGCTGGCGAAGGATTACTCACTCGTCATTTTGAACTTCGCCAACCCCGACATGGTCGGCCACACCGGAGTCTTCGAGGCCGCGGTCACGGCGGTAGAGACCGTCGATGCAGCAGCTCGTGAGGTGGTGACGGCGGCGCTCGAGCGCGGTTACTCGGTCGAGATCATCGCCGACCACGGCAACGCCGACAAGATGCGAAATCCCGACGGGTCGCCTCATACCGCCCACACGACCGCTCTTGTACCCCACTTGATCATCAAAGACGGATTTCAGGGCCCGATCCGGGACGGGAAACTCGGCGACGTCGCTCCGACCATTCTGACGATCCTGGGGCTTCCGATTCCGTCCGAGATGACCGGGAACGTTCTCATCTAAAGCGACGCCATGGTTGACTTCGACGCGCTTTGCGAGGCGTTGAGCCGGACCCTGTCCCGGCCGCTACCCGGAAACGCCGCGCACGAGCGAATGGCGCCCTCGCATCGGTCGCGATTCAATCCCTCCCGTACGGACGCCAGGGAGGGCGCCGTGATGATACTACTCTTCCCGGAGGACCGCGGCCTGTCGACCTTGTTCACTCTGCGCCGGAAGGATCTCGTGGATCACGCTGGTCAGATTTCGTTTCCGGGCGGGCGACGCGAGGACGGGGAGACTTTCCTGGAGGCCGCCCTGCGCGAGTGCGAAGAGGAAGTCGGAATCGCGCAAGACCGGGTCCGTGTTCTCGGAGCCCTTTCCAACCTGTTCATCCCGCCGACGCGCTTTATCGTGCATCCGTTCATTGGGGCGCTTTCCGAGCTTCCGACAATTACTCCGCAGGAGCGCGAGGTCGAGGCTGTCCTCAAAGTGCCGCTTCACATCCTGCAGGACCCGACGACGCGACAATCGGAGGAGTGGACGTTTCGCGGTGCAAACTCGACGGTGCCTTGCTACCGTGTCGACGGACACATCATCTGGGGAGCGACGGCGATGATTACATCCGAGCTGCTGGAGCTGCTCGGCGCCGTCGAATCCTGATGCTCGACGACCGACATCGAGTCGTGCTCAGGGCGTTCTGCGACGCGCTGATCCCCGGGCACGACGACGGCAAACAAAGAGACAGCCTCCTGTCTGCCACTTCCTACACGCTCAACGCGGTTGATTCCGTCGAGAAAGGTCTCGCAAGACTTTCCCCGTGGTCGCGTCGGATCATCGCGCGCATCCTGCTCGCGCTGGACAGTCGTCTCGTTTCTCTCCTTTGGATTGGAAGGCCGGTACGATTTTCCAGACTGCCGGTGTCGAGGGCGACGAGGCTCCTCGAATCGATGAGTACGAGCCAGACCAAGATCGTTCGCCGTGCCTTCGATGTGCTAAAGCGAGTCGTTCTTCTCCAGGCGTATGGGTCCACCGCCGCGCAGCGGACCGTCTGGAGCGATCGCGGCTACCATTTAGTCAGAGGAGACAGGGCCGCTTCGATGAGTAGGGACACCCTCCCGGACCGGTGCGAGACGCTCGTGATCGGTTCCGGCGCCGGCGGGGCGGTCGCCGCCGCACGACTTGCTGAAATGGGCCACGAGGTGGTTGTTCTTGAGAAGGGTCCGGAGGTGTCGCCGTCGGCGATGGACGGCATCGAGGCGCACGCGATGGGGGAGATGTTCGAGCAGGGTGGTCTCCTGACCACCGCTGACGGCGGCATGAGCCTGTTCGCCGGGAGCTGTCTGGGCGGCGGCACGACGGTGAACTGGTCGGCCGCCTTCAGGATTCCTGAAGCGACGCGGCTCCGCTGGGCCAGATTTCACGGAATCGACTGGATGGGCGGCGGCGCCTTGAGCGAGGCGTATCGGATGGTCGAAACCAGAACATCCGTTGGTGTCGACGCGGTCGAAGACAACGCCCAGAACGCCGCCCTCCGGCGTGGGTGCGAGGCGCTCGGCCTGGCGGTTGACGGCGTGCCCAGGAACACCCGGGGCTGCCGAGGAAGCGCGGCCAGGGCCTGCGGACGATGCGGTCTCGGGTGCGCACACGGCCGGAAACAGGGGATGGCGGCGACGTTCCTGTGTGATCTGAAGGAGCATGGCGGCAGGATCGTGACCGGCGCACAGGTCGATCGGATCGAGACCGACCGGGGACGCGTCGTCGGGGCGGAGGTGCATATTTCAGGACCCGATGGAATGGAGATCCGTCAGATTCGAGCCGACCGCATCGTCCTAGCGGCCGGTGCGCTGCACACACCCGTCATTCTCATGCGAAGCGGTATTTTACACGATCAGGTCGGGCGGAATCTGAGCCTGCATCCCACCGTGGGCGTGGCGGGACGATACACCGATCCGATCAGAGGTTGGGAAGGGCCGATCATGTCAGCGCACAGCGATGCGTTTGCCGCGATGGATGGGCCCTGGGGCGTTCGGATCGAGACGCCTCCGATATATCCCGGCCTGCTCGCCTCGGCGCTGCCGTGGAATCAGTCGCGAGTGCACCGAGAAGACCTCGCCATGATCGATCGGACGGCGGCGTTCATTGTCCTGACGAGGGATCGCTCGACCGGCCGGGTGGGCCTCGATCCCGAGGGTAACCTGAGGGTCCGATACCGGATCTCCGATCCCGACCTGGCCGCGATGCTGACTGGCGTCATCGAGGCGGCTCGAATCCACCTTGCGGCCGGTGCGGAGACAGTCCTCTTTCCCCACTCCGTCAGAAAGGTGCTGGATGCGCTCGGCGGCGACGATCGCATGGTCGATCTGGCGAGGGAGATATTCACTTGGGGGTGGAGTCCCGGACTCTACCCGCTCTTTTCCGCGCACCAGATGGGGACTTGCCGAATGGGCGGGGATGCCCGGGCGTACCCGGTCGATCCCGAAGGCCGTTTTCGCGGCGTGAAGGGCCTTTGTGTTAGCGACGCCTCGCTATTCCCGGAGGCAAGCGGGGTCAATCCGGCGCTGACGGTACAGGCGATCGCCTACGTCGTTGCGGCCCAGATTCGGTGAGGGTTTTGGTGCGGGGTGCAGGGTGCGGGGGACTTGGTACTTGGTACTTGGTGCAGCGGGCATCGTACCACACCTGGGCATGGTCCCCCGCTGGAGGGGGACCACCGCAGTTCATTCTGGATCCCGGATCAAGTCCGGGGTGACGGACCATTGAGGGATGGACCTCGGACCCAAACTCCCCGACGTCGGACACCCCTCAGACGGACATGCCTGGCGGCATGTCCCTACGTCGTCAACGACGGACCGTCGCCGGACTCCGGACTCCGGACCTTTTCATACGTACATTGGATACGTCGGGTCGTACCTCAACGACGCGATATAGGCCGGCAGGTCCTTGGGTATCGGCGTCCGCGCCAGACCCGCTTCGGTGGCGGTCTTGAACACCTCGACAGCAATTTTGAGCGATACGTTCTGGATGTCGCTCAGGGGCGGATAGACTCGACCCAGGTTCAGCGAGCTTTCTTCGACCTGCGAGGCCAGGCTCTGCGCTGCGGCGAGGAACATGTCATCCGTTACTCTGGTCGCTCGTGACGCCATCACGCCGAGGCCGATTCCCGGGAAAACGTAGGCGTTGTTGCCCTGTCCAGGCACAAGTGTATGTCCTTCGAAAACAACAGGATCGAACGGGCTGCCGCTAGCAAAGATCGCGCGCCCTCGTGACCATTCGTAGGCCTGTGTGGCGGTGCACTCAGACTGCGACGTCGGGTTCGAGAGTGCGAAGACGATCGGGCGCTCGTTGAGCGCGGCCATCCTCTCGACGATCTCCTTCGTGAACGTCTGCGGCTGGCCCGACACGCCGATCAGGGCCGTCGGCTTCAGTGCATCCACCGCTTCCGCCAGCGTCTTGGCGTCCGGGAAGTCGTGCGCGTACCGGGCCTTTTCTTCCGAGACGCGCTCGCGGCCTTTGACTACGAGCCCGCGCGAATCCAGGAGCCAGCATCGTTTCCGCGCCGACTCGGCATCGATGCCGGAGCGCCCCATCGCATGCACGAGCAGATCGGCGATGCCAAGGGCGGCTTCACCTGCTCCGAAGAAGAGGATGCGCTGATCCTCCAAACTCTCTTTGGTAAGCCGGAGAGCGGAGAAAATGCCTGCAGCCGTTACAGCAGCCGTTCCCTGAATGTCGTCGTTGAAGGTGCAGATGCGGTCGCGGTATTGGTGAAGAAGCGCGAACGCATTGTGGTTGCCGAAGTCCTCGAATTGCAGCACGCAGTCCGGGTAGACTTCGCGGAGCGCCCATACGAACTCGTCTACGAAATCTTCATAGGGCTTGCCTGTGAGGCGATGCTGCTGCGTTCCCATATAGAGCGGGTCTTCGAGGAGTACCTCATTGTTGGTGCCGACGTCCAGTAGGATCGGCAGCGTGCTCTTGGGCGGAATCCCGGCGCACGCCGTGTAAAGCGCGAGCTTGCCGACCGGAATGCCCATCCCGTTGGCGCCCAGGTCTCCGAGACCAAGGATCCGTTCGCCGTCGGTGACGACCACGACTCGGACGTTCCGCTGGGGCCAGTTTCGAAGCACGTCCTTAATGTAGCCTCGGTGCCGGATCGATACGTACATGCCCCGCGCGCGGCGGAAGATGTGCGCATACTGTCTGCACGCCTCTCCTACGGTCGGGGTGTAGATGATCGGCATCGCCATCTCGATGTACTCGGTCACGAAACGGTAAAAGAGCCGTTCATTTCGATCGAGCAGCGACATGAGAAAGATGTACTTCTCCAGGCTCGACGTCTTGCGGCTGAAATTTTCGAGCACGCGATGAAGCTGCTCCTGCTGCGTGAAGACGCGAGGAGGCAGAAGCCCCCTCAAGCCGAGCTTATTTCGCTCTTCGTCCGTGAACGCCGTGCCCTTGTTCAAGGACGGGTTGTGAAGTAGTTCGAAGCCGGTCGGGGTCGGATCTATGTTTTTGGATTGCTCTTCCATGACAATGGGTTGTTGATGCAGAAAGATATGTAGCGAGTTCGGGCTAACCGACACTGAAGGGTATTCCTGGCATGAAGCGGCAGGGAAATCACGTGTCGGGAACGGGGGATTTTCTAACCTGGTATATTGGACGTCCCACCCCCTGCAAGACATCTAAGATATCTGACATGTATCCTGCCATAGAAACCCCGACCGCCGGGCACACTACATCAAGCACGCCGAAAGACCGGTACGCGGCCGTCCGGGAACTCACCAAGACTCTCTGCGAGCCCCTCGAAACGGAAGACTATGTAGTGCAGACGATGACGGATGTGAGTCCGACGAAATGGCATCTGGCGCACACGACATGGTTCTTCGAGACGTTCGTCCTATCCGAATTTGCCGAGGGTTATCAGCCCTTTCATCCGCGATACGCTTACCTGTTCAACTCCTACTACATCCAGGCCGGCGACCGTCACCGCCGGGACAAACGGGGAGCGCTGACACGTCCGACCGTTGCTGAGATCATGGCGTACCGCGAGTACGTCGACGAGCACATGATCGAGTTTCTGGATTGGCATCCCGACCTGTTCGATCGTTCGCCCGAGAGCGTTCTCGAGAT
>DATKEJ010000073.1:0-2846 GCA_035512315.1 Rhodothermales bacterium
CGACGCTCTGTCGTGGCGCGTCAAATCGCCGGTCACCCCGTCCGTCATCGAACGGTCTCAGTAATTCCGGAGGGATCATCTGGCCGGAGCGGCCGTCGACCTCGATGTAGACCACAGAATTAGTAACGCGATTCGCGACCAACCTGAACAGGTCATTCATGCGCGCCGGATCCGGCAGCGACATCCGCTCCAGCGTGTCAGGAATGGGTTCGGGAGGTATCACCGAGGGACCCAGCCGCACCTGCTCCGCCGTGGGACGCGGATTCTGAGGCACGCGACTGTCCATCCGCGCCACCGTAAGAAGGACGCCCCCCAGGGCACCCGCCAGCAGGAGCACCATTCCTCCGAGGATCCAGGTTAATCTGTGGATGGGTCGTCCTGTCATGTCGCAGTGCTTACCAATCTAATTCGTACGCACTATCCGGCAAAAGTATCCTCCATCGCCCGCCCGTCCCGAAGCGCTTCAACTCGCCGGTGCGCCTCATCCGCCAGATTCTTTCTCCCGAGATGGTTCACGTCGAACGCCTCCCCGAAACGAACCTCCATGACGATTCGACGAAGCTCGAGTACGCGCCACAGGTTAGACAGAAACGGCTCGTTCTCGCCGGCCCACGTAACCGTCCGCCGATTGGAACCTCCGATGGGTTCCCCGTTCACGCTTATCGGGGCCAGATAAACCGGGAGTACAGCAGCGTCGGGCATGTCCACGACGGCGGCAAATCCACCAGTCTTGAAAGGACGAATGGTTTCGTCCGGACTGGTCGTACCCTCCGGAAAGATCAGAACCGGTACGCCGGACCGCATCCGGGCGCGCACTCTGCCGATGAGATCGGCGACCGTGTGCGTCTTGTCGCGATAGACGAATATGACGGCGAACACCTGCGCGACCCAGCCAAACAGCGGCCATTTTCGGATTTCGGCTTTGCCCACAAAGGCCACCTGCAATACCGACGCAAGAATGAACGGGTCCAGGATGCCAAAGTGGTTGCAAACCACGAGCAGAGGCCGATCAGGCACTCTAGCGCCACGAACGCGCACTTCGATTCCGAAAATTCTGCACAGGATTGACGAGCCGCGAGATTGATGTCTTGCCCGAAAGCGAATCCGCTCTCTGTGCGGCAACATCCGCGACCAAAGCGCAACCCCGGCCGTATAGGCCATCGTCGTTGTAAGGAGACGCACAAGTCTCCAGGCGGCCCGCATGTCGCTCAAGCCGAACTCTTCCGGATGACGGCGCGGGCTCCGGCCCGACGCTCCAATTGCGCCACATAGAAGACAGGGAACGACACCGTGACGACCGTGCCTTCTCCCTTGCTGGACTTCACATCGATTTCGCCGTCCATCAGCTCGACCAATCTGGCGGTGATAGCGAGGCCGAGACCGCTTCCCTCGTGCGTGCGTGTCAGTCCCGAGGATTCCTGCTTAAATGCCTGGAAAAGGTCCGGCATGAAATCAGAGTTCATCCCGATGCCGGTATCCTGGACCCGAACGTAAACGGAGTCGTCATCTACGCTCACACGAACTGTAACGCCCCCTTCCTCGGTGAACTTGATCGCATTCGAGAGTAGGTTCTCAACGATGCGTTCGAGGCATTTCTTGTCAAGCCAGGCATGAACGAGGTCTTGCGGCTGAACGAGCTCGAAAAAGAGCTGTCGCTTTCGTGCAAGGTGTGTGAGCCGGCTCACGACCTGTTCGACTTCGCGACTGATTTCCACCGGCTCCCGATTCAATTCGATTACGCCGGCCTGGAGCCGCGCGAAATCGACCATCGAAGTGACGGTTCGCATCAGCCGACGGCCGTTCTCCTCGATGATGTCCAGGAACTCCTGAAGGTTTTGCGGCGCCTCGTCCTTGAGCACCGACGTGAAACCCAGGATCGCCGTAATCGGCGTTCTGAGTTCGTGCGACGTGTTTGAGAGGAGTTGGTCCTTCAGCAGATCGGCCTGTCGCAAACGGTCGTTGACCAGCGTGAGCCGCTCGTTGACCACGCGTTCGAGGGCGAGCTCACGGGCCTGTTGCTGCGCCTTGATGTTGTCGCGTCGCATCCGGCGATAGTGGACGCTGAGTGCGGCGACCGCGATGAAGAGCGATACATACGCGAGATACGCCCACCACGCACGGTACCACGGAGGCAAGACGGTGAATCGATACATCGCCTCCGTGCTCTCATAGCCCTGACCGTTCCGGGCCCTTACTCGAAGCGTGTAGGCGCCCTCTCGAAGATTGGTGTACTCGACTGCGGGTTCTGAAGTCCACGCTGACCACTCCGCATCATGTCTTTCGAGGAAGTACTGGAATTCGTTTCGGCCGGGGTCGTTGTAGCTGGGAGCCGCGACCTCGAAACGCAAGTCGTTGTAGTCGTAGACAAGCCGGGGGGTAGGTCGTGCTGTTCGCGTCCCGTCCTCATCTCCCGGGGTATGCGCCGGAGAAGAACCGCCAAAGACGTTCCACCGCTCTCCCAGGGGACTGACTCGGCGTACGAGCGCTTGGAAATAATAGTCGTAAGACCGCTCCTGCACCGGATCGTAGCGAAGTACGTCGTCTCCGTATGCGATCCACGCCACGCCGGAATCCTCCACGAAGACGTCGACGACCGCCGTACCCTCATTCCGCAGACGCAGGGCATCGGGGCTGCTAAACTGGTAACCGTTTTCGGAACGGGAAAGTATCTCGGTCCGATCGCCGTATACGATCCAGACGTTACCCTGATTGTCCTCTGTCAAGGCGTGTAAATGATCGTCAGGGCCGGCCCACCTCGAGTCAAACGAGCTATCTCGACGAAACGCTGGTTGGTAGCCGGGCCCATTGTACCGATATACACCGGTTCGATGGATCAATGCCAGGGA
>DATKEJ010000074.1:0-3076 GCA_035512315.1 Rhodothermales bacterium
CGTGAGCCGGCTGAGCGCACGGAAAACGCCTTTGAGCTCGGCCATGTAGAACGCGGCCGAGGTGCCCTTCCCCGAAACGTCTCCAACGATGAACGCCCAACGTTCGGGACCAATCTCGACAAAATCATAGTAGTCGCCTCCAACCTCCTGCGCAGAGACGCTGGAAGCCGCCACCGAAAGCCCGTCCAACGACGGCAATTTTTGTGGGAGCAACTTCTGCTGCACCTCTCGAGCGATAAGGAGTTCACGAGCAAGCCGCTCCTTGTCGATCTGCTCTTCGAATAGGCGCGCGTTGTCGAGCGCCAGTGCGGCCTGATCAGCGAATGTACTGATCGTTTCTACATCATCCGGCTCGAATCCCTCAGAGACCTGCTTCGTCACGAACAACGCTCCGAGAACGTCCTTTCGCGCGAGAAGTGGGACGATGAGCAGACTCGACATACCGTCCCCTGGTCGCGCCCTGACCCTGTGGTCGGTCGTGGCCTGGTTCAACAGTACCGGTCCCCACCGCGAGAGTGCTTCGTCGTAGAGCGCATCCGTATCGAAGAGATCCTGCACCTGACCCGGGGTGATGTTTCGAGTCGCGATTATCCGTGGGCGCAGCGACCCGGATCGAGGTTCCGAAAGCGCCAGCCACGCGGCATCACCGACGGCCGCCTCGATCGGGGATCCGACGATGGTGGACACCAACATGTCCTTGTTCATCACCTCGCCAGTCAGCTTGACTACTGAGTGGATCGCCGCCATCTCCCCCGCCTTCTGCCGAAACTCCGAGGTAGTCGGGAGATGAAACAGCAGCGACAGACAGGCGGTCACGCTGTACATGATCCCGAAGATGACGCACTGGAGTACGAATAGATTGAGCCCGGGCGAGTAGGTCCACAGGAACGGGTCGCTTCGTCCCGGAAAGAGGCCTGTGTTGGTCGTTGCGACGCCGATCACCAGTACGACGAGCAGCGCAATCGAGAGGGCGATCGTCAGGAGTTTCTCCTTCAGACTCAGATAGACGATGCGGGAAAGTCTGAACGAGTTCGCGACCATGAGCACCACGGAGACGCCCAGAAAAATCCCGGCGACCACATTGATGCCTTCGTCCTGATCAGCGCCCCACATGGCAAGCGAGGCCAACGCCATCGAGCCAATCATGAGGTGCCACTGTCTGACGGTCCGCCGGCTGCGCTTAAACAGGACGAGCTCCCGAAAGCGATACAGCATGGCCATGGCGAACACTGCCATGATCGGGCTGAGGAGGACGACCTTGACCACGGTCCCGAAATCCTGCGGCAAACCGGTGATGTCATCGTATCGTCCGATCATCGAGATCGGCGGAAGAAACTTCAGGGCGCCAAACACGATACCCCCGGTGAGCGTACTGCCCCAGAACACGCGTAAGACACCGAGTCGCTGTCGACTGTAATAGTGTGCGATTATCAGGAAGAAAAGCCCGTAGCAGATCGCGACCGATGCGCCGTAGACCAGGTCGGTCGCTGTGTCTGCCGGGATCTTTACGAGACCGGTGAGCGCGTGATAGGCCGCAGTAACCAGGTAAAAGAAAGCCGCTGCAGAGCCCAACAAAATCCGCCGCAGCCGCGTCTCGAAGGGTCGCGCCCAACCAGACCACCGAGTCTCGCGAGGCTTTCTCGAAGTGGGTATCGATCGATCTGCCATCTCAAGATCCGTGAACCGGATTACCGATTACGGGCGCGTTGCGAAGAAGGATACGTGGGTCGTGCTGTGCAAGTGGCCTCGCGGACCGTTCTCTCGAGGAGAGCCTGAGAATATAACTACACAATTCTACTTCAACAGGTTGTAATTGTTACGTTGCCGGTCCAGGCAACCTTGGCGTAGTCGGCCCGTACACACGCCTGTCGGATTGACGAACCCGGCTTGTCGAAACCCGCATTCGGTTGTGTCATGAGGCGTACCGGCCTTACTCGGATACTGCTGCTTGGGTTGGTCGTCGTGACCATCCTGCTCCTTGTGCGCCTGTTCGCAGGCAAGTCTAATGGCGACGCGCTGGTCTTCTTTGAGGGTGACTTCGAAGTCGACGAACTGAAGCACAACGCTTTTGCAGTGCACGATCGTCAGGTGAAGGCGAAAGTGACGGGAACAGGTTCGCTCCAGTCAGACACGCTTCTCGCAGCGTATCCTTGGATCCTTCGCACAGATGACAGAACGCTTGTCTGGAGTCTCGACCCCGCCCGGTCGGAACGAGGGCCCGGAATGACCGTCACGCAGACCGAAACGATCGTTCTCGAGCCTGGAGAATACGAGGCCTATTTCGCTTCCTACGGCGACCCGCTGCTGCCGGCCGCGCCGCCGACCACGTTCTTCGACCGAGTCTCAGCCGCGATCGACAGCGACTTCCAGCGATGGCGTACGGAAGAGGGACGCTGGAAGTTCTCCATAGAGCCGGTCGCTGCCGAAGATGCGCCGCTCATCGTGAAAGCATCGGCCACCGAGGACTCCGCCGACGAGGATGTCATCTGGTCTACAGGGGCCGTGGGCAGCAATACCGTCTCAGAATATCTGTTCGAGACCGCCAAACCAGTCGACGTGCTCGTCCGGTGTGTGGGTGAAATCTATCGTGGCTTCGAGGACACCGGCTGGATCGAAGACATTGAGTCGGGCGTGCACATCTGGGACATGACTTTGGATGGGACGAAGCACGCCGGAGGTTCGGTGAGAAATCGTTCCTGCGATGAGGCGGTCTCACTGCCTGCCGGTCGTTTTCGGGCGGTGTTTCGGTCCGACGACGTCCATGCCCACGGCGATTGGCGTGCGAACCCTCCTTTCGACCCGTCGTTCTGGGGATTGGCCATTTCGGCCGGCAGCCGTGAAGACGCGTTGGCGATTCAGGCATTCGATCCCTGGAAGTCACTTCCGCGCGTCGCTTCTCTCACGGGAATCGGCAACGACCAGCTCGTCTCGTACACCTTTACACTTGACGAGCCGATGCGGGTGATGGTCTATGCCCTCGGCGAGGGCTACCAGAGCAGCGGCAAGATGTTCGACTATTCGTGGATCGTGGGAGCGTCCGATCGAGAGGTCTGGAAAATGACCGTCGCACAGACGA
>DATKEJ010000075.1:0-2312 GCA_035512315.1 Rhodothermales bacterium
GACTTTTGTCAGGTTGCTTGTCCGGATCATGGATGCAGGTTGTTTTTGTTGCTAATTGTCAAGGGAATTCGAATCAATCTCTCCGTCACTCGAGATTCAGTACGTCGGCGTCTCCAAACGAATCGTAACTGGAGGTGACGACGCGATCTCCTTCTTCGAGGCCCTCGAGGACCTCGTAGTATCTCGGATTCTGCCGCCCTAGTCTGATGTCACGGCGAACCGCTCGACCGCCGGAGTCGTCGACGACGTACGCCCAGTTTCCACCCGTCGATTGGAAGAAGCCGCCTTTCGGTAGGATCAGGGCTTCAGCCGGGTCGCTCATTTCGAGCTGGAATCTCACCGTTTGTCCCCGGCGGATAGCGTCAGGCACATCCCCGACGAAGTCGAGATCCACCTCGAACCTGCCGTTGGTCACTTGCGCATAGACTCGCGACACGCGAAGCTCGTAGACCTGGCCGGCGATAGGTTGGGTAGTGGCCGTCTGGCCGCGGGTGACGCGGGCGATGTAGAACTCATCGACATCCGCCCTGATGCTGTGGCCGTCGAGCAAGTCGATCTGTCCGAACCGATCGCCGGGCGTTCTCAGCTCGCCTATTTCGGCATCCAGAGCCGTCAACTGGCCTGACACCGGAGCACGGATCGTCAGGTTGTCAAGAATCCGCGCGAGAATCCGATAATTGTCCTCCATGCGGGCCACCGTCTCTTCCATCTGGCCGATGTCGTTCACCAGTCGCAGCGAGTCGGCGCGATAGGCCTGAAGCGTGAGCTCCCGATTTCGCATCCAGTAGCCGTGCTCGTCCTTTATACGGTCGTATTCCTCTTCGGAAATGAGCCGCTTTTGATAGAGGCCTTCGTTGCGTGCAAGGACTCGTTCGAGCCTGAGGATCTCGTAATTCATCTGCGCCAACTGCTGGCGCCGTGTCAGCGCGTCCTGCTCCATCCTGAACCGTGTGTCCTGGAGCCTGTTGATCTGCTCGATGCGCTGCGCGTCTGCGTTCAGGAGGCTCAATTCGAGAGAGTTGTTCGACAATTTCAGGAGGGGCTGTCCCTCGGTGACGGTGGCACCCTCGATCACGTAGATTTCCTCGATCCGTCCGCCTTCCACGGCGTCTAGAAATACCGTGCGCCTCGGACGCACGTTTCCAGTCGCCGAAATACTCTCGACGAACGGCGCTCTCTCGACTGCGGCAACGGTGATTCGGCTCGTATCGACGTTGAATCGTCGTCCCCCGGTTGAACTGGCAATCCCCCACGCAACCAGCCCGACCAGCAAGACCGCTCCGACCGCCATCGCGATCGTCTTCGGGTTCCACCGGCTCTTCTTGACGACCCGGTCCATCCCCTCGCCCGATGTCGGCCCGGAGCCGACTCGCGACGTCAGAATCGACCCGTTCGAACTCGTATTCTTATCTGTAGTGGTTTTCGTCATACTCGCATTTCCGCTCACTCCGGAATGGTCTCCGGCTCGACACGAAGTGCAATCAGCATGCCAAGGTCATTGGCCTTACGGATTCCAGACGGAAAAGATGCTAGTTTTTTAACGACTGCAACCTTTGGTGTTCGCGGGCAGTACACGGCGTGTCCGGAAACGAACACCCGATGTCCTCACCGGAGTGTGTAGCCGCATCAAATGAATCCGGATTGCCGCGGCAAGTCACGTAAATCTCCACGTCGAAAAAGGGACCAATGAAGGAGTTCGGACACATTCTTGTCGTGGACGACAACGCTGACGTGCTGCACGCGCTGCGGCTCTTCTTGAAACGCCACGCGCAGGCCGTCCGCACCGAAGAAGACCCCGACAAGATACCGGGACTCGTGGGCAGCGAGGATTACGACGCCATCCTGCTCGACATGAACTTCAGCCAGGGAGTCACGAGCGGCA
Organism: Rhodothermales bacterium; assembly: GCA_035512315.1. Taxonomy (GTDB): domain Bacteria; phylum Bacteroidota; class Rhodothermia; order Rhodothermales; family DATKEJ01; genus DATKEJ01. The sequence continues at coordinate 1,883 of DATKEJ010000075.1, forward strand.
GGGAGGGCTTGGAATGGCTGGAGCGGATTCTGGCGATTGATCCGTCCGCCGTCGTCATCCTTATGACCGCGTTCGGCGACGTCGCTACTGCCGTTGACGCAATCAAGCACGGCGCCACCGATTTCGTCCTCAAGCCGTGGACCAACGAGCGTCTGCTCGCAACTCTGTCGTCAGCGGTCAAACTGCGCCGCTCCCTCCGCGAAACTTCCCGACTGAGAACGACGCAAGCCCTGATGAAGGAAGACATTGATCGACGGTTCCCCGAACTCGTCGGCGGGGCGTCGGCCTCGATGCAGAGGGTCTTCGAAACGATCGGCAAGGTAGCTCGGACGGACGCGAACGTATTGATCCTGGGCGAAAACGGAACCGGAAAGGAGTTGGTCGCGCGGGCGCTGCACCGGTCTTCCGACAGGAGCGGGGACGTGTTCGT
>DATKEJ010000076.1:0-3179 GCA_035512315.1 Rhodothermales bacterium
TTACGCTTGATTTACGCCTCAAAACGGCCTACTCTTTGGGCAGCGCACAGGAAAAAGGCCACAGGCATGCGCCAGCGGCCCGAAACGAAGTAGGTCGACTTCCGGGGCCCCTCGCTAGGAGCGTCACGATTATTTCCGACGCACATACGAGGTAACCCGCCTGGACGCGAATTTCTGAGGAGTTTGAAAATGAGCAAGAAAACCTCGACGGTTCACCGCAGCGCCATCACTGGCCGGTTCGTAACAGAGCGGACAGTGCAGCGCCATCCGAAGACAACCGTCACCGAGCGCGTCACGAAGAAGTAGGAATGATAGAGGGGCGCGCTCCGCGCGCTCTTCTTTTATGGGGTTGTGATGAGGTCACGAAAAATGCTTCCCGGGGGGTGATTGGGGCCGGACCCGAAAAATGAAAAATTCTTGTCCTTATGCGATGGGATCCAAGACCTTACACTTTCTTCTCGAAATTTTTCATATTTCGGGTCTGGCCCCCAATGCCCCAATGCGCACTGTGAGGCTGCTTCCCAGGGCGGATGGCGGTAGAATCAGGTGATGGCGGAGCAAACGACACGCGACCGTATTCTTCAGGCACTCGAAGATCTTCCTCAGAACGCGACAATCGACGACGCGATCGAACGGCTCGTCTTCCTTGCTAGAGTCGATGCTGGCCTCGCCGAGCTCGACGCGGGCCGGGGGATTCCCCACGACGAGGTCGTGCGGCGCCTCGGCCTGTGACGGATCTCATCTGGTCGCCCGCTTCCGTAGGGGATCTCGAGTCCATTCGCACGTACGTTGCCGATGACTCGGTGCTCTACGCCGACCTGGTTGTTCGACGAATCGTTGCAGCGGTCGAGCGCCTCAAGACTTTCCCGGAGTCCGGCCGAATGGTGCCCGAACGCGATTCTCCAGAAATTCGAGAAGTCATCGTAGGCCCGTACCGAGTTGTCTACCGGGTTCGGAGTGAGTCCGTGGAAATTGTAACTGTTTTCCGCGCATCTCGACGCTTTCCGGAATCGGTCGAGTGAAACTGTCGGGCCACACCATGAATGACGGGTCGGACGGGTCAGACGGGTCTTTCCAAGTGCCCCATTCGCAGGCGCGATCCTGGGTTGGGGCATCAAAATCTTCCCATAAAAACCGAAGGCCCCGGCGAATCCGCCGAGGCCTCGAGTCGACCGGGAATCCCCAATCCTTTGACTTTATAAATGAGAGTCTCCCTCGGTCGATTCCCTTATGTCAAGAGCAGGATCTGGCCGGGATACACAACGTCCTTGAGAAGCTGCGCAGCGGCTAGGCGCTCACGGAGAAGGAAAGAAAATCTTCGTGCAGGGACTCGTGTCGGTAGTGAAGCAGATCCACGACGATCTCGGCGCCGCGGAACAACGCGGTACATTCTTGCAGGATAGTCGTGGTGGCAATGCACCAGGAGTAGATTGGCTGCCAATGACCCCAAAGGCCTTGTGATTGTTCACTCAGCCAGCTTGATCGACCGTCCCTGCTTGACCCGCACGCGGATTCCTCTGATGTTGCGGAAGTCGTCAAGGGGATTGGCGGCGAGTGCCAGAAAGCTGGCTTCGTACCCGGGCTCGAGCCGCCCGATCGAGCGTGTCGGGAAGATAGCCTGCGGCGTGTCAACGCTCCAGATGTGGAGCAGCTCTGCAGAAGTGAAGATACCGAGCTCGTAAAGATAGAGCGCTTCGGCAACGGACGTGCCGCTATAGTCGTCGCTGCCTATCAGCAGCCTGACGCCGTGGTGACGGAGAGTTCGGAGGTTCGCGCTATGGAGAAGATCCGCGCCGTGGCGGAGAGTTGCATCGCTCTGATCATCAGCGTGAAGGGCGAGCGATGAGACGGTCGTTACGACCGCGACACTGGCGCGGGCCGCGTTCTCTGCGTCTTCATCGCTGATCCGGAAGATCGCCGGGTCAGGAAGAGTGGTCGATCGGTCTCCACGAAAGCCGGGCATGTGCACGATCTGATCGACTCCCGCCGCGACTGCGACGCGAAAGTCCTCGGCCGTTTCAATGTGAGCGGCGACAGGGAGGCCGGCAACTCCGGCGCGTTTTACGATCTCGGGCAGAAGCGCCGGATCGATGCCGCGCCACCCTTCGGTCGCGCGATCGGGAAGCGCGGCTTCGTATGCGGCTGAGTCGAGGAGGTATACCTTGACCAGATCGGTCTTCGTACGGAGGAGTGCTGGCCACGCGCGATCGAGGTCCGCGTGGTCGCTGATGGTCAGGTAGAAGCCTCCTTCGGCATCTTCTGCAGACCAGTTGCCCCGCGCTACGTTGCGATCGGCAAGCTGGCGCGGATGACCGCCGGGACCGGTGAGACCGGCAAAGGCAAAAGCAACGTCGATCGCACCAGGAAGGTTGATACGTCCGTCGAGCTCATCGCGCGCCCGCGGCACGCTGTTCGGATTCTGGACGTAGAAGACACCGTCTGCCAGGTATGATTGGAGCACGGCGTCGACGCGTGAGGACGGCTCGACATTGTGATTATGCGCTTCGGCAAACGGAGGAACGATCCAGGCGCCGCCGAGATCGACGACGGCAGCGGCGCGCACTGGCGCCACGAAGAAGGCGCCTGAGACATACATGGTTCGCCGCTCGAACCCGCTGCCGTTGAACCACCAGCCGTTCTCGTAGGCAATCACCGGAGGGGGCGAGACGTTGATGTTTTGCCCGCAGCAGCCGGTTACCAGGAGAAAGAGCGACAGGATGAGTGAGAGCGGTAGCCGCGCCGAGGGCAGTGAACGGATGCTCATTCATCCTATCGGTACGGCAGGGGACGCATTTGGTTTCAGGACGACCGGCCAGCTCACAGTCCTCCGCGTCGGCAATAGATTGGTCGGCAATAGTTTCGGGTCCGACCCCAGAAGTATCCGTAGGTTCGAGTTTGTAACGCCCCTCTCCCTCGATCCCTCTCCCCGCTCACGCGGGGCGAGGGACGCCGCCCGCCCGCGTTCCGGACTGCGCAGTCGCGCGGCCGCGTAGAAGCGCTGCTCATTCATGAACGGAAGCGGCGCATCACCTCGGGTCACGCGCGTATCTGCCCGCGGGGGCGGTCCCAGACCGCCTGGTCGTACCGCGATCGCAACGAGCGGTCTTTGGTCACGAGTGGCACGTTCCGAAGCCTTGCCTGCGCCACGATGATCCGGTCGAACGGGTCGCGGGTCCATG
>DATKEJ010000077.1:0-4482 GCA_035512315.1 Rhodothermales bacterium
GACCATTTCGATAACGTTGAGTTTATGACGGGCGATTCAACGCGCCTATTGCCTCCCTTGCTGGAAAGAATCAGCAGCAATAAGGAGTCTCTCGGCTTTGTTCTTATCGATGGCAATCACTCCACGGAAGGAGTACGCGCCGATGTCAATGCCGTGTTGAAGTACGAGCCGATTCGACCTGTTTACGTAGTCTTCCACGATAGCTTTCACCCCTCTTGCCGTCAAGGAATTCTCTCCGCTGATTGGCACCTGTGCCCCTACGTCCATTATGTGGAGGTTGATTTCATACCGGGCGTTTATCACTACGAAGCATTTGACACCGCAAGGCCGCGTTCAATGCATGGGGGGCTTTGTCTGGCACTTATGCTCCCCCAAGAGAGAACTGATGAGCTCGTCATCCATCAGTCTCAGAAAGGGCTCTTCGATACCGTCTTTGCCCAGTCGAGACACAGCACCGTCACCGAGACCCTCGTATTGGGATCTCTGAGGAAAGTGAAGCGGAGATTGTTCAACTAACGCGATAGGCCGTCCGTCGAGTACCGCGATCAGCATTTCCTGCCAGTCAACCGTTCTGGCAACTCGACCACCCACTCCCACTCGTCGGTCGGACTGGCGGCAATGACGTGTGCTTGTCGGTCCCAGTGGCGTAGAACATCAAGATTCGCGATCGTGGCCGTTCGAAGCTCAATGGAGATCATCTCGTGTGCCGATCATTCAAGGCCCTGCGGAGTCCGGGCCGCGAAGGTCTCATCGGATATAGATTTTAGCCGCCGGCGTGAACGCGTCAGAATCCGTCACTCCCTTGAAGACCCGAAACGTCGAGTGGGGCGTGAGTAAAAAATACTTTTCCTTCAGGAAACGGGTAATGGTCGACGATCGAATCGTTGCAGCCGGCGCCGAGTGCGGTGGCGACGATGGCGGAGTAGAGGTACCAGTTACGCACTGTCCTTCTCTGTTTGGCGGTTGCTTCGGTCGAGCCGAGGCCGATCCGATTCGCCCGTGCTTGTCGGAATCACGGCGTGGCAATGAAATGCCGACGCGAATCTGGCTAATCCTGGGCTTGCCTTACGACCTCGGGAGTGCAAACGATGGAATGATACCGGGCTGTTCTGCGTGGGAGGCAGAAGCGGCAGCGCCTGTCGCTCCACCGAATGCTCGACACAAAATACGTAGGCGAACGTGTAGATCAATTCACTGCAGCAGAAACCGAAGAACCTCTCCGACGAACAGTTCGGGGTCCGTATCCATCGCAATGTGTTGTTGACCGGGCATGGTGACAACGGTACTGTTTGGAAGCGCGGAATCAAGTTCTTCGATCGCCTGTCGAAAAAATGTCGGGCTGTCACCTCCGAGCAGGAGCATCGTCGGAGTATGAAGCACAGCAAATCTCTCCGGATCGAAACGGTACGTCCGATCAATGACCAACTCTCTGGGGATAGTGGGAGCGAGCTGAATGCGTCGTTTCCACATCGGGAGCCGGCGATATACTTCGAACTCGTGCTCGGGCATTCTGACGACCTCGCGAAACATGATCTCCAGTGCCGCCTCCAGCTCGCCACGTTCAATGAGCGCTTGCATCCGCTCCGGCACGCCCTGGGGATTGAGGGGAACACCGGTCGGGATTGGCGGCTCATAGAGAATCATTCGGCGAACCTTGCTCGTCAGCAGCGCTGCCTCCAGGCTGCAGACGGCGCCGTATGAGTGAGCGAGAATGGAAACCGGCTCGCCGATCGCCTCCACCACGGCAGCGACGTCCTTCGCTTCGCGCATCAAATCATGGTCCGGCGAATCGCCGCTTCCCCCCCGTCCACGACGGTCCATTGCGTAGACGGTGAAGTGCTCCTCTAATTGAGGCGAGACAGATGCCCAGCGGTTATGATCCGCGGTCGTACCGTGCACGAGGAGAAGGGCCGGACCCGCACCGCTCCGCACGAAGCCGATGGTGGTGCCATCGGTTGAGGTCGTTTGGATCATCGTCGTCTCCTTCGCAATTTCATGAACGGAGACGCAACCGCACGTGGTGACGTAAACGAATAGGAGGAGCTTAAACCTCAGCACCGCCAATCGACGTCACGTTCTACGGCTTCGATCTGACCATCATCCCGACACCCGCCAGGACGCCAACGACCCCCAGCCCTATCATGACGTAGGCCTGCGTTCGGCCGCCTTCGTCCGTTGCCGCGACCTCAAGGTCGCCGACGGACAGTGACGCCCCCGAATCATCGAGTTTCGTGAAACCGTAAATGCCAACGACCAGGCCGACGATGATGAGGATAATGGGAAGGTATTTGTTCATGGTACTCGCTGAGGCGCGGTTTAGGTGAGCTCGATACTGGGAGCGACCGGGTTCTACTTGGCCGCTCAAACGTAAAGATACTCCGCCAGGACAGCAATGCAACTCCACCGGCAGCGAGCAGCGCTGATCGGGATGCCGATTCTCGGTCTATTTCTCTACGCGGTTGAGGAAATCGCGCACGATCCGCACGTTCTCCTCAGGCTCGTCCTGCATCGTAAGGTGCGCGCTTTCTTCCAGAATCGCGAGCTCCGAGCCTGGAACCTGGCTTTGGTAGAATGCGACGGTGGCCGGAGTGGCCTCGTCATAACGGCCGGCGACGAACAGTACGGGGACGTCGAGCTTTGCCAGTTTATCCATGCCGTTGTACTCCTTGAGCGTACCGGTCGCGGTGAACTCGCTCGGCCCCCACATGTAGCCATAGAGGTCGAGATTGAACTGCGCAAACGAGCTGTCGAGGTCTGCGGACCAGGGAAGCTTTCGCGCAAGATATCGCGTGTAGAAGCTCATCACGGCCTCCTGATACGCCGGGTCGTCGAAAGTGCCGGCTGCCTCCGCAGTCGCGATCACCGACTGGAGCGAATCGGGCAGCGTCGCCACGAGGCTGTCGGCGTCGGCAAGCCAGCGGGCGATGTCTATGGCCGGACTCGACATGATGATGCTGTGCACGCCCTCGGGATTGGTCATCATGTATTCGAGGGCCAGGATCGTTCCCCACGACTGCCCCAGAATGTGGACTTCGTCGAGTCCCAGTTCCGCACGCACTTGTGCGAGCTCCTCCACAAATCGATCGATCCGCCACAACGACGTATCCGACTCGACTATCGAACGACCCGCGCCGAGCTGATCGTAGAACACGACCGGGCGTTCATCTGACAGCGCCGCGAACGGCTTCAGGTAATAGTGGGGGGCACCCGGCCCGCCGTGAAGGACCAGGAGCGGGGTCGCGTCGCCGCTGCCGACGATGCGGTACCAGACCTGGCCGCCGGGCACATCGATGAATCCCTGTCCTGGAGACAGGCCGCGCTCGGACTGACACGCCGAGAGCAGGAGTACCACGGCAGCAACGGCAATAGGCGCAAATGAGAGATGAGTTTTCATGGCCGGTCCGACATGTGTGGTGTAGATGTGAAGAGGCGTTCTGTTCTGCACGATAAGAACCATCGCGCAAAATTTCCTCTTTCTTATTGAGGAACACATTCGGTGGAAGCATGGTCATACGTGTACATTGGATGTAGTAATACGTATTCCAAGACAAGGATGGCCCGAAGGAAGCTGACACTCAGTGTTGACGAAGCCGCGATCGACACTGCGCGCCGATATTCGAAGCGGCACGGTACAAGCGTTTCGGAACTTGTCACGCGCTACTTGGGGTCCTTGGAGGATAAGCGTCGGTCGACAACTCCGATCGTGTCGAAGCTTCGCGGTATTCTACCGTCGGATGCTACGATCGAGGACTACCGGCGGTACATCGCTGACAAACACTCCGAGTGAAGCTCTTTCTCGACACGAACGTCATTCTGGACGTACTTGCCGATCGCGAGCCGTTTGCGGAGGATGCAACGGTCGTCTTGTCCGCCATTGAACGTGACGATGCGGACGGATTCATCGCCGCGCACACTGTGACCACGCTCTTTTATCTGCTGGAACGGACTCTGAGTCTTCGGAAGGCAAAGCGGGCCGTTGCCGACCTCCTGAAGCTGTTGGAGGTAGTTCCGGTGGATCACGACCGGCTGCTCCAGGCGCTCGCAATGAACTGGAAGGACTTCGAGGACGCCTTGCAAGCTGCCTGTTCGGCGAAGGCCGACGTCGACTACTTCGTGACGCGAAATCCGTCCGATTTCTCGGGTGTGAACCTTGACGTGGTAACACCGGTGGAGATGAGGGCGGTGCTCACGGGGCGAGATTGAGGGGGCGGTGGTCACCTGAGGTGAAGTGAATATCTCGCGCAAAGGCGCGAAGGCGCGAAGAGAAGCTCTTAGAGAGGCACCGTGAGGCTGCAGAACGCGCACGATCTGGCGGAAGCGCTGGAAAAGGCGGGGGAGTTGGAGGTGAGGCGGTTCGTCTCGGCTTGATGGTGCGCTTTTGAGAGGCAAGTTTGGTATTTGAGGTTTGGTATCCGAAGTTCAGCACCTATGCAACCCGCCCTCACTGAGATCCTCTCCCCGTCAAGACCGGAGATCCTGAAC
>DATKEJ010000078.1:0-9917 GCA_035512315.1 Rhodothermales bacterium
AAATCTTCTTTCGCGCGTGCCGAGCTGCACATTTTGCAGGCCTTCAGAATCTCTGCCGCCTTCTCTCGATTCAACGGCGGATACTGCCCGAACAGCCGGCCGATCCATTCGGCAACGGTTCCCACGGGCACGACGAGCGGCTTGGGCACGCGGATCGTCACGACGGGCCTCTTCACGAGCCTTTTGACGGCGTCTCGGATGTCGGTCCACGAGTACTGTTCGTCACTGCCGATGAAGTACGTCTTCCCAACCGTCACGTCGGACTCTGCCGCCGTCATCATCCCTCTGACGAGATCGGCGACGTGCACGAGACTGAGCTCGGGCTCGCCGCCGAAACCGACGATCGGGCAAATCCCCTTGAACACGGTCTTGAAAAACGTGTAGACGTCGGCCTCACGCGGGCCGTAAACGACGGGAGGACGCACGATCACCAGCGGCAGCTTCGCCGTCCACGCGGCCAACTCCTGTTCCATTTGAGCTTTGCTGCGCCCGTACAGGCTGATCGGGCGCATCGGCGTGGTTTCGTCCGCAATCGGCTGATCCGAATGTCCGATGAGCGCCAGGCTGCTCGTGATGAGCACTTTTCGCAGACCCGGATTCGCCTCGGCGACCGCCTCCATCAGGTGGATCGTTCCGCGGACGTTTGCTTCGTAGTAATCCTCCCAGCGCGTCGATCGGGTGAGCCCGCCCACGTGGTAAACATAGTCCACTCCACTGACGGCATCGAGCACCAGGTCTCTGTCGTCCAGCTCGCCTCTGACCAGCTTAACGTCCATGCCGTCGAGCCACTTCGGGCGGGTCCTAACGAGGCATCGCACTTCGTCATATCCCGAAGCAAGGAGTAGCTCGACGAGGTGGCTGCCGACGAAGCCTGTTCCGCCCGTTACGAAGGCTGTTTTACCCATGTCCGTTACGCTTAGTATTGGCCGTCATCTAATAATGGCCGTCATCCCGGTTTGAGTTCCAGCCTGACGATGTTCTCGACATGATCGGTGTGCGGGAAGAGATCGACAGGCTGGACGCCGGTAATTCGATATCGTCCGCTGAGCCCTGCCAGGTCTGTTGCCTGGCTCAACGGATTGCAGCTTACATAGACGATGCGCGGCGCCCCGAGGCGAACGAGCCGCTTGACGACTTTGGGATGGATCCCGCTGCGCGGTGGATCGACGATGATCACGTCGGGTCTGCTGTAAGCGCGAATAAAATCGTCGGTGAAGGCATAGAGCATGTCGCCGGCGACGAACATACAGTTTTCGATGCCGTTAGCGGCTGCATTTCGAGTGGCCGCTTCCACGGCCTCTTCGACTAACTCGATGCCGATGACCTGTCGCGCGCGCTGGCCCGCGAAGAGTGAAATGGACCCGCATCCGCAGTAGAGATCGAATACCGTGTCGGATCTGGAGATGTCGGCAAACTCGATGGCCGACTCAATCAGGCGCTCGGCCTGAACCGTGTTCGTCTGAAAAAACGTGCTCGGCCCGATCTCGAACGTAAAGGGGCCGAGCCGCTCGCTGATTGTCCCGGGGCCGAAAACGACGTGCGTTGCTTCGCCCATCGACGTTTGAGCGACCCCTGAATGAATCGTATTGACAAGCGTGCTGACGATGGGATGGTGCTCTCTCACGTAGTCGGCCAGCTCGCTCATCCGATCGTTGCGCCGACCGGAGGTAACGATATTGACCATGCAATCCGATGTGTGTTTTGAGATGCGGACGACCAGATGACGGAGGAATCCCGCATGGTCTCTGATGTGCCAAGCGGTCCAGCCGCGCTCGAGCGCGAACGTGCGGACTCCGTTCACGAACGACATGAGGTTCTCGGGAATGAGCCGGCAGTCGTGGATGTCGAGCACTCTGTCGAACTGGCCGGGCACGTGCAGGCCGAGTGCGAACTCTTTGTGCAGCTCCTCGCCGCTCGCTATCTCCCAATCCGTCAACCACCGCCTGGCGCTGAACGAGAACTCCATCTTGTTCCGATAACCGTACTGCTCGTCGGCTCCGATGACATCGGGGACGACGAGATCCGCAAAGCCTCCGTGATGTCGAAGGGCGCTCTCGACGCTCTCCCGTTTGGCCTCGAGTTGGGCGCGGTAATCCAGATGCTGCCACTTGCATCCCCCGCAGGAGCCGAAGTAGCGACAAGCAGGGTCGGTGCGCCTCGGAGACGGCGAGAGAATTTCGACCAGGGTCGCCTCGGCAAAGTTCTTCTTGCGCTTCCGGATCCGAACGCGGACCCGATCTCCGGGCACCACATGCGGTACGAAGACGACGTACCCGTCTACTCGCGATATGCACTTACCGCGGTCGGCAAACTGCTCGATGTCGAGGATGACCTCGTCCCCCTTGGCGAATGGCATATCAGCGGCTTTGGTCCGATTCAAGCTCGTCGGCGTTGCGCAGCTCGCGCTCAAGCTCGCCGACTCGCCGAACAAGCCTGTCGTGCTCGTCGACGAGATGAGCACCGAAGGCCAGGACGACCAGCATGCCCACTTGCGGCTGCCGGCGGTACAGCATCCGCAGATCTGGCCGGAAGAAGCCCAGCAGGCGCGAATCTTCGGCCACACGGGCCGAGACATCGCGGCGGACCTCATGAACCAACGACCGTTCGCCGAAGAACTCGCCCGCTCCCACGTGCCGAACGACAACCTGCTGACCGTCTTCGAGGTCGGCAAGCAGCCGAACATTCCCACGCTGCACGATGTAGACGCCTAACCCGGGATCGCCCTGGTGATAGACGAATTCGTCCGCCTTGAAATCCCGATAGTGAACAGCCCGAGCGAGGTGCCGCAGCGCCTTCGTCGAAAGCTCCTTGAACACGGGAACCGACCGCAGCGTCGCCACCGCACCCTCGGTCTGCTCGGAGTCACCCGCGCCGAAGAGGTTCGAAAGCCACTTCCTTGACTGGGACAAGATGCTCATATCGAAATTTGGAAACTCAGCGTGGTGTGCGTGGAAAGTAATTGATTCCATCCGATCGCGCCTACTGAACCGCCGTCCGTTAGAATGCATGGCCGATACCGAAGTGAAATCGCGGATCGGAGAATCCACCCGACTGGGCAGATCGTCCGGGATCGCTGATCTGGAATGCCAGGTCGAAACGGACGATTAGATAGTCCCAACCAAGACGAAGACCGAGGCCGGCGCTAACCCCCAGTTCCTTGTAGAAAGAGTCTAGGCGAAATCGCCCTTCGCTGTCGCCCGGGTTGCGCGGGCCGTACCAGACATTCCCCACATCCACGAACAGCGCACTGATCCAGTCGGCCTTCATGACGCTCCTCAAAATGACGTTGCGCGCTTCGGCACTCAATTCGATCTTTATGTCGCCGCCAGTAATCAGGCTATCGCGCGCGGCGATTCGTCCGGGGCCCAATTCGCGAAGCCCCCACCCGCGCACGCTCGCCGCGCCTCCCGAATAGAACCTCCTGTCGAATGGGGCGACGTTCGCTCCGCCGATCGGTTGAACCACGCCGGCGATAGCCTTCCACGCAAGTACCGACATGTCTCCCATCTCTTTGTACCGTCTGAAATCGAAGCGCAGGCGAACATATTGGCGATAGACCAGGCGGCTCGTTTCCCCCCCGCGTTTGAAGAGGGGAATGCCGGGAAGGCTGCCTTCAATCGTATCGGGGGTGAAAACGATTCGGTCCAGAAAGTAGGGTAGGTTGCCTCCGACCTCGACCGAGCCTTCGATTACGTGCCCTCTGTTGCGCAGAAACAGGTTCGCGTTGGACGAACGGAGCGTATATCGTACCGCGTTGTTGACCTGAGGGCGGCTGAAGTCCTCCAATATCGACTCCTGCTCGACGGGGTCGTCGATAGGCGCCAGGAATTGATCTGCAAAACCGTCGAGCGTATCCGGGTCAGACAGCTCGAAATCGACGAGGCTTATAAACGACGTCAGCGTCGGCGAATGACGCATTTCGAGGCTGGCCAGTAGTGACGCCCGTGCATGGATCGTCAGAAAGAGCGCCTCCCGGCGGGCTGTGAGCCACCGAAGGCCGATTCTCGATCGAGCTTCGTACAGGTTGAGCCGACGATCGAGACCCCGAAAAGGCCACCACAGATAGGGGTAGGTGACGGAAGCTTCCACCTCGGCCTGCGCCGTTTGAAACGGGTCGTACGATTCGAGATTCGATGCGATCGACCCGGAGGCCCCTAGTTGGAAAAGCTCGCCGCCGCCCAGGAGGCTCGCATTTCGGTAGGTCGAGCCGAGGCCGAGGCCAAGCTCATCGCCACCCGTCTCGTCTCCCAGCACCTCTGTCCGCTGGAGTACGAACGACTCGACCCTCAACTGGTGGCGATTGCGGGTCTGCAGCTGGACCTCGTACGGCAGGACACCGAATGAATCCACGGCGGTCGCCCGGGCAGACAGCGCCTGCTCGGCATCCCACCTCGGTATGAAGTCGGTAAACGTGAAGATCCCCATGCTCTCCATGCGGCGTTTGCTCGCTAGCAGCTTCGACTGATTGAACCATTCGCCCGGTCTGAAATGGATGGCCGACAGGAGCGCTTCCGGATCGAGTCTGCCTTCGTTCTCAACTTCCGCGACGATCCACCCGTTGCTGTCGTCGCCTGGACTGACCAGCGTGTCGACACGCGCCAGAGACCGTTCGGGCCCTTCCACATGGATCGCAACGTCGCCGAACTTGTAGCGCGCGCCTGTATTCACGTCGATTCTGACGTCGAACGAGTCAGGCGCCGGTGACGACACGAATGCCCTGATGGAGTCGCGGGCTACTCGGGCATAGCCTTCATCTCGGAGAAAGCTCACGAGCTTTCGCCGCTCGTTGAGGAGCAGTGACTCTGAGTAGCGCTGGTCTCGGGCAGGAAAATCCAGCGGGGGGTCAGGTATCCGCTCGAACCTCGAGATCGATGATTGGGCGGAAAGTCGCCGTTTCTGGTCGTCGGACAAATGATCGAGGCCCGTCAACGAGACGCGCCGGATGTAGGTGGGCCGGCCGGCGTCGATGTGGAAATTGACCCCAATTTCGATGAGCGGTGATAGGGTGTCGATACTCGTCGTAACCTTTGCCTTCAGGTAACCTTCCCGCTGGTAGAACAACGCGAGTCGTTCCGCATCGGATTCGAGACTGTTCAGATCGAGATAGGCCGGCGCCTCGCCGCTCTGGCGCAGCGTCTGTTCGACCCTCTCACCGAAGCAGCACCCGGCTTCACCCAATGAGTAGAGCCAGAGCCAGATCGGGGTGCCTGGAATACCGAGGAAATTTCGATTGGGCCGCGTCTGGATGTGCTGCAAGTGCGCCGGTTTGGAGAACTTGAGGCTTCCCTTCAAGGACACCCTGGCAACGATGGGCGTCTCCCTACTGTGGGGAATGAGCGACTGCGACGAGGCATCGGCCGCAAACAGCGTAAAAATCGCCGCGGCCGTAAGTGCCGAACGGCGGCTTGCGATTAGTCTGCCCGTCTGCCGGCGGCGACGGTTGGCGGAGTTTCGAACGCCAGGTGCCTCGAACACACGAGGGTCTCCTTTTGCGGCCTATTCTTCTTCGAAATAGAAGTCATCGTTTCGGGTCGGATAGTCGGGCCAAATCTCCTCGATATTCTCGTAGGGTTCCCCGTCGTCCTGCATCTCCCGAAGATTCTGGATGACCTCCAATGGTGCACCCGTCCGCGACGCGTAGTCGATTAACTCGTCCTTTGTCGCGGGCCAGGGAGCGTCTTCCAGATGTGAAGCAAGTTCAAGCGTCCAGTACATCGACATAACCGGATGGATGCAATAACCTCGATTCTCTCCTGCCCCGTGGATCTGACACTGATGATGGTATTTTCTCGAATGGCTCCACTATAGGATGGGCACCTTTCAGATGCAAGAAAAATAAAAGGTGCGGAGGTGCAAAAGTTCCACGCTGGGAGACGGCCCGGATCAGAGGGCAGCGGCGATGGCCACCACAGGGCGGCGTCGGGCCATCAATCGAGAGGTGAAACCGCGTTTTCGGCCTCTTGCTGAAGCCGCTCGAACTCATCCGGAGTCATGCCGGGAGCAAAGAAATCGATCGGATTGACAGCACGGCGCGACGCGTTGATGACCTCGTAGTGGACGTGCGGCGCGGTGGATCTTCCGGAACTGCCGCTGTACGCGATCAGCTCGCCCCGGTCTACGTGCCGACCTACACGGGTTGCCTCCGGGATCTTGGACAGGTGGGCATAACGCGTGGTATATCCGGATTTGCGGTGCTTGATCTCGACCGTAATCCCATAACCGCCCCGTCTCCCCGCGTACGAGACAACACCGTCCGCCGTTGCCACAACGGGGGTTCCCCGAGGCGTGGTTATGTCGATGCCTGTGTGCATGCGCCTCACCTTGTCGATCGGATGCAGCCGGACTCCGTAGCCGGAAACCAACCTGCCGTTGGCCGGCATGATGGCCGGCAGCTCCTGAAGCTGATCGGCTCGCTTCCGGGCAAGCGCAATTAACTCGCGATACGACGATCCCTGAATTTCCATCTGCCGCTCGAGGCGATCGAGGCTTTCGGCAGTTTGTCGCAGCACGGAGCGCGTGCTGGATCCGAAACGCTGAAAATCTGCGTAGACGTCTGTGCCACCTGCTCCGGCCTGGCGGACCTGGTCGGAGATGGGCTCAGCCTGGAGAATTGTCCGGTACAATTCCTTGTCCCGGCCTGAAAAGTCAGCCAGCTCCGAACGGATTTCCTCAATGCGATCGTCTGTTGTCGCCAGCTGGTGGCGAAGCACCTGGTTTTCCGCCTTGAGTGCGATGAGTTCGGGTGAGCCGAAAATGTCACCCATTCCCCAGTACATGCCTGCGGCGAGAAGTAGCGATGTCACCACTACGGTGAGGATCGCTCTGACCGAGTTGGAACGACGGTCAGTCACCTTCACAAAGGTGCATTGAGCCTCGTCATAGTAATAAAAGTGGCCTTCCGGCATTACCCTCCCCCTTGAAATCCAGACCCAATGTCTTCTGCAATCGGCGTCACGTGGCAGAACCGGTCGCCCTGGGCCTCCTCGCGACACGCATTTCGGAAAATATAGGTTTCGATTCTCGACACGTGCAACCCGTCCCTCATGTCGAGTTCATTCTGTGTCGTGCTCGAAGTACTCGATCCCCCTTCGTGGGGGACCCTCGCGAACCATCGACTTCTGCTCAATTCTATCGTTCAGCCGCTTCGAAAACACATCTCCGGCATCGTAACCATAGTGCTGAAGCAGGTAGTTCATGGCAACGACCTCACAGATGACCGTGATGTTCTTGCCTGGAACGATCGGGAGCCTCACCCTAGGCAGTTCAACGCTTATGATTGAAACATGGTCCTCAATCATACCAAGTCGCGTGTATTCCTCTCCCGGCTCCCAGACATGCAGATCGACCACGACCTCGACCCGCTTCTGAAACCTGATCGCCCGCACGCCGAACATTGCCCGAATGTCGACGATGCCCAGTCCGCGAATCTCCATGAAGTGTTGGACCAGGTCTGTTCCGGATCCCATAATCACTTTGGCTCCCTTGCGCGTGACGATAACCACGTCGTCTGCAACGAGCCGGTGTCCGCGCTCGATCAGATCGAGGGCAACCTCGCTCTTCCCTATCCCGGCTCGGCCCGTTAAGAGGATCCCGATCCCGTAAACGTCGACCAGCGAGCCGTGCAGGGTCTGCTGCGGAGCAAACTGATCTTCGAGAAAATCTCCGAGCAGCGAGCTGAACTGGGTCGAACTCAGCGTGGTCCCCAGGACAGGAATCTCTCGCTCGGATGCCAGGTGACAGAGCGCGACGTCAAGACGATTGCCGTCCGTGAGAAAAATGCACGGTACGGGGAACTGGATGAGGTACGTGAAGGCCTGGGCGCGAGCCTGAGGCTCGAGGGACTGGAGGTACTGGTTCTCCGTGTTTCCCAGAATCTGAACGCGCTGGTGCGTAAACAGATCGACATATCCCGCGAGCGCCAGGCCCGGTCGATGCAGATTACTCTCTATTACACGGCGCGTTCCGTCTCCAGGGGCGACAGTCTGAACCGGCACACCTACGGCCGTCGAAAGCTGGTCGACCATGAAATCGACGGTAATGTGCTCCTTCTGAAAGACGCGTGCCTCGGATCCGCCCCTGGTTTCATCCATCGTAGTTCGGTTTTGAGCTCAACCCCTCAACTCGGTGATCAACTCGATCTCGCGGAGGATCGACTGGACCCTGAGGCACGGCTCGAGGTCGTCTTCGAAGACGATCGCCTTGCCGTGCGTATGCACGGTCCACGCGTGACCTTCCGCAACGGCGATCGAGCATCCTGTCGCCTTGACGAGCTGATGAATCACCTCGTCGAACGTGTGGACGTCATCGTTGAAAAGGATAACACGCCACGGATGATCCAGTCCCGTTCGATCGGTCGGAACGGTTTCGACGGCTACGTCGCTCTCCGTGAGTGCCGATTGGGGCGGAGACAACATGGTCTGCCGATCATTCAAGTTTGTGCGGCTGCCTGGACTTCCTGCACATCGATGACTTCGAAATCGTCCATCACCGGATTGGCCAGCAGCTTGGCGGCGGCCGACTCCGCCGTCGTTCGAGCCGAAACCGCGTCCGCGGCCTCGATGATGAGCTCGATGTGCTTCCCGATCCGAACGCTCTCTATGCCGGCGAATCCGAGCGACGCCAACGCATGCTGCGTGGCGTTTCCTTGTGGATCGAGAATGGACTTCCTGAGGGTCACTCTTACCGTAGTGGAATATCGAGGCATGATGGCTTGTCGTCAGTTTCCGTTTGGTGGAGTGTCCGCTCGCCACACGGCCACGACGAACCGATAAATAGACGCCCCTACGTTGAGCAGCAGGTATCCGATCATGGCCAGAAAAAGCCCGACCTCCTGTAGAATCAACGTCATCAGAAGTCCGACCGCGAGCGCAAGAACCTGATACGGGCGCTTGCGGAGCGACTCCACGGTCAGCTTCGGGATGGCGGCGAAATTGATCGAGGTGATCATCAGCGCCGACAGACCGATGACCATCGGGATCAGCACCGACATCGCGCCCAGAGCAAACCTGTCGAACCACGTCAGGTCGCGAAAAGTGAGTATGAAGGTCACGATGACGGCTGCCTGAACGGGAATAGGGAGTCCCTCGTAATAGGCCTTCTTGTCACCGTCGGCGACGACGTTGAACCGTGCCAGCCTGACCGCTCCGCAAATGGCGGGAAGGGATGCAACAATGAGCCCCGGCATGCCGAATTGATCCAGCCCGAACTTGTACACGAGAAACGACGGCGCCAGCCCGAACGACACGACGTCGCTCAGCGAATCGAGTTGAATCCCGAAATCACTCTGGGCCTGCGCCAGCCGGGCCATCATCCCGTCGAGCAGATCGAAGAAACCCGCCAGAACGATGAGCCACGCCGCGTACGTAAACCGTCCGTCGGCGATCTGGATGATGGCCAGAAAGCCGCTGAAGAGGTTCATCAGCGTAAAGAATGATGGAACGGCCGCTCTTCTCGGAACTACGTGCGTTTTGTCGGGCCGCGTCTCTCTATAGGCGGCAATCTTCCTCCGTATAGGGCGCCGGCGCCTCGGAGGCTTGTCACGCATGTTTTTTAAGGAATCCGTCATGTCACGGTCGTCTCCTCGACTCACTCATCGTGTCGCCCAATCGCGCAATCACGGTTACTCCAGCCTTCACCCTGTCGCCTTTGGATACTGCAAATTCGATGCCATCCGGCACTACGACGTCCATTCGAGACCCGAATTTCATGATGCCGAAACGCTCGCCGGCGGTGACTCGGCTGCCCGCATCGATATTGTAAACGATGCGGCGCGCGATGAGTCCCGCGATCTGACGAAACAGGATGCGCGTACCGTCGACGTGCCGCAAAACGAACTCCGCGCGTTCATTCTTTTCACTGGATTTTGGATGCCAGGCGACGAGATACTTGCCCGGAACGTACGTCGCCTGTTCGATCAC
>DATKEJ010000079.1:0-6467 GCA_035512315.1 Rhodothermales bacterium
TCAACTCCTTGCCGAAATCCGTGAACGTGGGATTCCCATCCAGTTCATCGATCAGCACGTCGCTGTCGAAAATGTAGATACCCATCGACCCGAGGTACACGCGCCCCGCCTCCCTCATCTCGGGAGAGACATCGCTCTCAAGCCCGGCTAGTTCGTGCGGCTGGGGCTTCTCGGTAAAGCCGAGCACATTGTCCTCCGCGTCCGTTTTCAAGATACCGAGCCCGGGTGCGTCGTTCGCACTCACCGGAATGGTGGCCATGGTAATCTCGGCGCCCTTTTCGACATGGTGCAGAAACATCTTGCCGTAGTCCATCCTGTAGAGCTGGTCTCCAGAAAGAATAAGAACGTGAGAATGTCGACGGGCGGAAAGGTGCGGCATCGTTTGGCGAACCGCGTCAGCCGTACCTTGAAACCAGTCGGTCGAATGAGGGGTTTGTTCCGCCGCAAGTATCGTTACGAACCCTCGGCCAAACCGATCGAACTGGTAGGCCTGAGTCACGTGACGATTCAGGCTGGCAGAATTGAACTGAGTAAGCACCATGATTCTCGGGATGCCCGAGTTGATGCTGTTTGAGATGGGAATGTCGATGAGCCTGTATTTCCCCGCGAGCGGGACGGCCGGCTTCGAGCGGAGCTTTGTGAGCGGGTAAAGACGCGTCCCGGCTCCCCCTCCAAGAATGACGGTGATAATGTCCTGCATGGTCCGGCGACAGGCTGTTACTCCAACTCCGACGAAATATAGCATAGAGGAATCGCATCGATGTCAGGTTCTGACAATCATACTGTTGCGGGTCGGATTCGCCGGCGCGCGTTATTTTTTGTCACAAACGAGGCCTTGTGTTCAGGGTCGAGACGACCGCTGATGGTTTCCTCCGGCAATGAACAGTCACGCACGACCCGAACCAAGAGCGATCCCGCATGACATACCCTTTTGAGCGAAAGATCGAATCCTTCTTCGTCGAAGTAGGACGCTACGGATTGCTGCTTTTCCAGTCGTTCCGTTCAATACTCGAGATCGGGACATACTGGAAGAACCTTATCATTCAGATGGTCAGGGTGGGCGTAGACTCACTCCCGATTGTCGCTCTGACCGCAGCCTTCTCGGGCGCCGTAACCACAGTTCAGTCTGTGCACCAGTTAATCTCCCCGCTCATCCCTCGCTCGGTGATCGGGGGAGTCGTAGTACCGTCGATGGTTCTGGAGTTGGCTGTCGTGACGACGGCGTTGGTACTTGCCGGTCGGGTCGGCGCAAGAATTGCCGCTGAGCTTGGAACCATGCGCGTAACGGAGCAGGTTGACGCGCTGGAAGTGATGGGCCTGAACTCGGTCGCCTACCTGGTCGTACCTCGGGTTTTGGCGGGTGTGATCATGTTTCCCGTCCTGTACGCTGTCGCGTGTTTCGTGGGGATCACGGGAGGAATGATAGCGGGTGAGTTGGGTGGGCACATACCCATGCAAGAGTTCATCGAGGGCGGCAGGCAGTTCTTCAACGCAAGCGACGTAACATTCGGCCTTATCAAGTCCGTCGTCGCCGGTTTCATCATAACGTCTGTGTCGTGCTCAAAGGGTTACTATACGACGGGCGGCGCCGAGGGTGTCGGGTCAAGTACGACCCAAGCAGCGGTATCGAGCTGCGTGCTGGTTCTGCTCGCCGATTATGTACTGGCGATCATGCTTCTGTAAGCAATGATAGAAATTCAAAATTTATACAAGGCCTTCTCGGGCTTGCCGGTCCTCACCGATGTCTCGCTGACCATCGAGGATGCCAAGACCTTCGCCGTGATTGGCGCCAGCGGTTCCGGCAAGAGCGTCTTGATGAAAAACGTCGTGGGCCTGATGAAGCCCGACCGCGGCACGATTCTCGTTGACGGCGTCGACATTTCAACTTTGAGCTATGGGGAAACCCGTAAGCTCAGAGAACAGTTCGGCGTCCTCTTTCAGGGCGGAGCACTTTTCGATTCGATGAATGCTTTTGACAATGTGGCGTTTCCGCTGCGGATGATCACCGAGATGCGCGAACCCGAAATTCGCAAGCGCGTAGAGGAGTGCCTGGAAACGGTCCACCTCCCCGAGGCAGGCTCCAAAATGCCCTCAGAGTTGTCGGGTGGAATGCAGAAACGCGTCGCACTCGCCCGCGCGGTCGCGCTTCAACCCAAATATATCTTCTACGATGAGCCGACAAGCGGGCTCGATCCGATAACTTCGAACGCGATCAACGAACTCATCAAGGATTTGGATGCGCGCCTTGGCATTACCGGTATCGTGATCACACATGACATGCACTCGTGCCTGCACATCGCCGACCGGATCGGTTTCCTCCACGAAGGAAATATGCACTGGGTCGGCACCGTCGACGAACTCCATAGTGCGACAGACGAGACACTGCTCGATTTCGTGAAGGCAAGCGAATACCGAATCGGCCCCTGAAACCAACCCGTGCGTCGAACCTGAAATAGAATGCAAACTGCAAACGTTTTAAAAATAGGAGTCTGGATCACCATCGCGCTGGTGATTCTGATATTCGGCACCAAGTTCTTCCAGGGTGTCTCACTAAGGGGCTCCTACATGATCATCGCGGAGTTTGACCGGGTGGACGGACTCATCGCAGGCAACATGGTTCAAACCCGAGGCGTCAGAATCGGACAGGTTCGCGACATCGAGATTGATTCTAGGTCCGGTTTCATACTCGTGCAGATGGCGATTAATGAGGGCGTTGAGATCAGAGAAGGGGCGACGGCGAGCCTGACCGGCTTCGCGACATTGGGTGACGTGCGTGTAGAGATCGATCCCGGTCCGGTCGGCAATCCCCCTCTTCCGAGCGGCGCCAGGATTCCGACCTCCACGGCGGGAGATATGATTGGGAACCTGACTACACGGGCGGACACCGTCCTGTCAAAAATCGAAACGATTCTCCAAAGCGTCGGTGAGAGCACAGAGGGCGTTGATCAGCAACTGAATGATCGTTCATCAGACTTGCGCGGTACTCTCGAGGCGCTTCGTAAGTTATCGGAGGCGCTCGCCGAAGTCGTGACGAAAGAGTCCGATAACCTCTCACGCATGATTCAGAATCTTGAATCGGCCTCGGCCAATGTGGCTAGCCTGACCTCGTCCGATTCGGCGAGCGCGGCCACGAGCCTTACGGAATCACTCGAGGGCATGAATCAGACCCTCGCTTCCACTCGCTCGCTGACGGACAATCTCGATGCCCTTATCGGACGAATGAATGCCGGAGAAGGCACCCTCGGTAAGCTCGCAACCGACGAAGCGCTGTACATGCACCTGGATTCCGCGGCGGTCAGTCTCAACCGTCTGCTCGAGGACGTCAGAAGCAATCCGAAACGGTATTTGGGTGAACTCAAGCTGATTGATTTCTTTTAGGTCCGAAGTCCGGGCCGTTCGACGCTCGACGTTTGACGTTCGACGTTCGACGAAAACAAAGAACTAGATGAAGTTATCCTACGACGATGCTTTAGCCCTTTTCCATGAGTGGACGGCGTCCGAGAGCCTGCGGCGGCATGCATATGCCGTTGAGGCTGCGATGGGTTATTACGCCGAGAAGTTCGGAGGGGATGTCGACAAGTGGCGAATTACCGGGCTGCTGCACGACATGGACTATGAGAAACACCCGACTCAGCAGGAGCATCCTTTCGTTGGCGTGAAGCGGCTTGGTGAGCTGGGTTACCCTACAGAGATTATCGATGCGATACTCGGTCATGCCACTTACAGCGATGTCCCCCGTGAGACGCAAATGGCCAAGACGCTCTTTGCCGTGGACGAGCTGGCCGGCCTGATAACGGCCATCGGCTACGTTCGACCCAATGGCCTCCAGGACTTGAGCGTAAAGTCAGTCCGCAAGAAGCTGAAGGACAAAGCGTTCGCGGCCGCGGTAAGCCGCAAGGACATCCAGCAGGGGGCGGATGAACTCGGCGTCGACCTGGGTGAGCATATTGCAAACGTGGTGACGGGAATGCAGCGGGAGGCGGGAAGACTTGGGTTTTAGTGTTCCAGGTTCCACGTTCCAAGTTCCAGGTTTCTGGACTAAAGGCGCCGTTACCAATTGATCTCGTCGCAACCACCATATGCACGCGCCGTCGACGCTTGCAGGAGCTGAGGCCCAACCTGAATGCCCGGAAACCTGGAACTTGGAACGTGGAACGTGGAACTCCGTAACCTGGAACCCGGAACCCGGAACCATCCATGAACGACGCATCAGAGCGAGCCTCCGGCCCGAGAGAAGGTGACGATATCCCCTTCCGAATCGTCGCCCCCTTCGAGCCCATGGGTGACCAGCCGAGGGCAATCCACGAGCTGATCGACGGCGTTGAACGCGGTGATAAGTATCAGACTCTTCTTGGCGCGACGGGTACCGGCAAGACCTATGCGATCAGTCACGTGATCGCGCAGACGGGCCGACCCACGCTCGTGATGAGCCCGAACAAGACGCTGGCCGCCCAGCTTTACGCGGAGTTCCGGCAATTCTTCCCAGACAACGCGGTCGAGTTCTTCATCTCCTACTACGATTACTATCAACCCGAGGCGTACATCGTCCACTCGGACACGTACATCGAGAAAGACCTCTCAATCAACGAGCGTATCGACCGGCTCCGCCTTCGTGCCACGAGCGCGCTCGTCTCAGGCCGGCGTGACATCATTGTCGTTGCAAGCGTATCGTGCATTTACGGGATTGGGTCACCCGACGAGTACCGCTCCGAGATCGTACAGATCAAGCGCGGCGACACGATCCAGCGCAACAAGCTGCTGAAGAGTCTCGTCGGGATTTATTACGAACGCCACGATATGGACTTCTCACCGGGAAGCTTTCGCGTTCGGGGCGACGTGGTCGACGTGATGCCGGCCTACTATGAGGAGGAGGCCTATCGCATCCAGTTCTGGGGCGACGAGATTGAAAAACTCACGCGCTTCAATCCCATCTCCGGAGAGACGAAGGCGGAAGAGCGAGTCCTGACCATCTATCCGGCGAAGCTGTTCGTCACCCCGAAGGAGCAGATCGAGCGGGCCGTCGGCGATATCAAGAACGAGCTTGCCTGGCGGCTGGCCACGCTGCGCGAAGAGGGCCGGCTGGTTGAGGCACAGCGCCTGGAGCAGCGGACCCTTTTCGACATCGAAATGATGCGCGAGGTGGGCTACTGTTCAGGCATCGAAAACTATTCGCGACATCTCGCTGGCCGGGTGCCGGGTGAGCGACCTCACTGCCTGTACGACTACTTCCCCGAGGACTTCCTGCTGGTTATCGACGAGAGCCACGTCACCGTCCCCCAGATTCGGGGGATGTACAATGGCGATCGCGCCCGCAAACTTGTTCTCGTCGAACACGGATTTCGACTGCCATCCGCCCTCGACAATCGTCCGATGAAGTTCGAGGAGTGGGAGGATCGGCACAATCAGGTCATCTTTGTTTCGGCGACACCGGGCGACTATGAGCTGGAGGCGAGCAGCGGGGTCGTGGTGGAGCAGGTTATCCGCCCGACAGGAATTATGGACCCCGAAGCAGAGGTTCGACCGGTCGACAATCAAATCGACGACCTGATGGACGAGATCAACGACGTCGTCTCGCGCGGCGAGCGTGTTCTCGTTACTACGCTGACCAAGCGGATGGCGGAGGACCTGACCGAGTATCTCGATTCTTTCGGAATCAAGGTGCGCTATCTCCACTCGGATATTGATGCGCTCGAGCGCGTCGAGATATTGCGTGACCTCCGCCTGGGCAACTTTGACGTGCTGGTCGGAATCAACCTCCTGAGGGAAGGCCTCGATCTGCCGGAGGTGTCACTTGTTGCCATTCTAGACGCCGACAAGGAGGGGTTTCTCCGCAGCGACAGGTCCCTGATCCAGACGGCAGGCAGGGCCGCGCGGAACGTCCGGGGCAAGGTCCTTCTTTATGCGGACACCATGACCGACTCGATGAAACGAATGATCGATGAGACCGATCGGCGTCGCGAGATCCAGCACGCATACAACGTCGAACACGGAATCGAGCCGAAGACGGTCATGAAGTCCATCGATCAGGTCATGCGCGGAACGGTCGTTGCGGACCACAAGGCCATGTCGGATGAGCAGATCGATTACTATGCAAAGCCGACGACGCGGTTCACCGTCGCCGATCCGGTGATCAAGTATTTGTCGGATGATCAGAAGCGCGACCTGATCGACCAGCTGCGGACCGAAATGAAGGAAGCATCGGAGGCTCTCGAGTTCGAGCGGGCCGCTGAGCTTCGCGACTCCATTGCAGAGTTGGAATCAGGCTTGGGATAAGAGCTACGGGACCCTGAATTCCCGACTCCCTTTCGTGTGGACTCCGTAGGCTCCGGCACCAAACACCTCAACCCGGTACGCCCGTTTTGGATGAGCCGGCTTGGCAGCCGTGAGCGTCTTTGAACCGTCCGGACGAACGCCATACGTGACAGGCGGCCTGATGGTACCCTCAATCGCCCAATTATATTCGTCGG
>DATKEJ010000080.1:0-8092 GCA_035512315.1 Rhodothermales bacterium
CGCCTATGCGAAACGGCTGCACACGGATCTGGCGCTGATTGACAAGCGGCGTCCGCGACAGAACGAAGCCGAGGTGATGAACATCATCGGAGAGGTGAAGGGTCGGAACGTTATTTTGATTGACGACATGGTCGATACGGCGGGCACCCTGACGAGCGCCGCGAACGCCTTACGCGAGGCGGGAGCGGAGGAAATCGTTGCGGCCTGTACTCATCCGCTTTTGTCGGGTCCTGCTTATGAGCGGATCGAATCGTCGGCACTGAGCAAACTCGTGGTGACCGACACTGTACCGCTCAGGCGTCCGTCGGAATTTATTGAAGTTATAAGTGTGGCGGATCTGTTCTCGGATGCAATCCGGCGCATTTCTACTGACGAGTCCGTGTCGACCCTTTTCGTTGAATGAGGCGCTACGGATGGTTGTCGGCGAACCCAACTCGGCAGCCACGTATTTCAGCAAGCTAACAGGAGTCATTAACCAATGGATGCCATTACACTCGAAGCGAAGCGACGCGACGTGGGGAAGAAGTCGGCGCGTAGGATTCGCCGTACCGGAAATGTGCCGTGCGTTCTCTACGGGCACAGAACGGAGCCTGTCGCCTTTGAGCTTCCCGAGCTGTCGGTCAAGGCGCTCATTTACACTACTGAGACGCACGTAGTAAATATCAAGGTCGACGGCAAGCAGTGGAACTGCATCATGAAATCGGCGGATTTGCATCCCGTCACAGATCGGCCGATTCACGCTGATTTCCAGGTCCTGGAGAAAGGCGAGAAGATCACCCTCATGGTGCCGATCCAGTTTCATGGTACTCCTGTCGGACAGCGCGACGGCGGCGATACGCAGATCATTATACATGAGATCGAAGTGCGCTGCCTTCCGCAGGACATTCCCTCTCATATCGACGTCGATATTTCCGAGATGGCCATCGGCGACTCGATTCATATTCAGGATCTGGACACCCAGGGTATCGAGATTCTGGGCCGAGAAGAGCAGACGATCGTGACCGTGCTGCAGCCGAGAGTGGCTGAGGCAGAGGTTACGCCGGCGGCCGCTCCCGCAGTCGCAGGTGAGGAAGAGGCCGAAGCAGGCGAGGAATCCGAGGAATCCGAGGAATAATAGCTCCGGTCGCCGCGCGTAAGAGTCTGCCGACAAACGACGACCATGCCCAAGTCGAAGCGTCTCATCATCGGGCTCGGAAATCCCGGACCCGAATACGAGCGGACGCGACACAATATCGGGTTCCAAGTGGCTGATGCCGTGGCCGAAAAAGCGCGAATCACATTCACTCGTGAACGGGGAGACGTACTTCTTGGATGGGGTCGAATGAGAGGCTACCCGTTCGGCGTGGCGAAGCCGCAAACGTTTATGAACCGGAGCGGCCGGGCAGTATACACGCTCGTGCAGCGCTACGGTCTCGAAACGCAGGAAATGCTGGTGGTGGTCGACGATATCAACCTCCCACCGGGTACTATTCGAATTAGGCCGAACGGAAGTGCGGGCGGACACAACGGGCTCCAGGACATCATCGATTCGCTTTCGACAGCCGACTTCCCACGTCTTCGATTCGGCATCGGAAGCAATTTTTCGCGAGGTCGCCAGGCTGATTACGTTCTCTCACCCTTTTCGGAAGAGGAGCAGCCCGTCGTCGAAGAGGCTCGCTTGCGAGCGCGAGATGCGGCCCTCACTTTTGTCAGCGACGGCGTCGTCACGACGATGAACCGATTCAACAAATGATTTTCAACACCCCCAGGAGGAATCACTGATTCAATGGACGCTGGAAGCATCGTATACCTGATCCCGATAGCCGGCTTGCTGGCATTGGCTTACTCCTTCATGCGCACGCGCTGGATCACCCGGCAGGATGCCGGCACCGACACCATGGTTGAGATTGCCGGCTATATCGCTTCGGGTGCGAGAGCCTTCCTGCGCCGCCAGTACCGGGTGCTTGCGATCTTTGTGGCGAGCGTCGCGGTGTTGCTTGCCTTCGCTAACATGAACCAGGCCGGTTCGTCCTGGCTCATCGCAGTTTCATTTGGCACGGGTGCGTTCTGCTCGGCTCTCGCCGGGTTCGTCGGCATGACGGTCGCGACGCGCGCCAACGTACGCACTACGAATGCGGCTCGGACCGGACTCGGGCCGGCGCTGAACGTCGCGTTCTCCGGAGGCCTCGTGATGGGGCTCACCGTCGTGGGTCTCGGCGTGCTCGGTCTCAGCGTGCTCTTCATCGCGTATACCGGGACCGACTGGGACGCCGTGAAGGTGGTGAATGTCATTTCGGGATTTTCACTGGGCGCTTCTTCGATCGCGCTCTTTGCGCGCGTCGGGGGCGGAATCTACACGAAAGCCGCCGACGTTGGAGCGGACCTGGCGGGGAAGGTATACGAGGGAATCCCCGAAGATGACCCGCGGAATCCGGCGACGATTGCCGACAACGTCGGCGACAACGTGGGGGACGTCGCCGGAATGGGGGCAGACCTCTTCGAGAGCTTTGTCGGCTCGATCATCGCCACGATGGTGCTGGGTACTGCCTTCATCGGTTCTTTCACCGCAAGCGGCATTCATGAACTGAGTGGAGTGATCCTCCCCCTTGCGATTGCAGGAACCGGCGTCATCGTTTCGATCATCGGTTCTTTCTTCGTTCGCGTAAAAGAGGGAGGAAGTCCACAGAGGGCGCTCAACACAGGTGAGTTTGGAGCGGCTGGATTCATGGCCGTGCTATCCTATTTCATCATTACGGCCATGCTGCCCGAGCAGTGGACCGTCACCGGCGAATCAATCGGTGTGGCATTCTCGGAGTACACGTCTCTCGGTGTTTTCTGGGCCGTCCTGATTGGACTTGCCGCCGGAACGCTAATCGGGCTCGTTACGGAATACTACACGTCCACGACGACCAGGCCCACGCGCCTCATCGCCGAGCAGAGTGTGACCGGCTCCGCGACCAACATCATCGCAGGTCTGGGCGTAGGCATGTATTCGACCGGCCTCCCCGCCATAATTCTCGCGCTTGCCATCATCGGTGCGTTTCATTTTGCCGGATTATACGGCATCGCCATTGCGGCAGTTGGAATGCTTTCTGTGACAGGCATCCAGTTGGCTGTGGACGCCTACGGTCCGATCTCGGACAATGCCGGCGGTATCGCGGAGATGTCTGGGCTCCCGAAGGAAGTTCGCGAGCGGACGGATAAGCTCGACGCCGTGGGCAACACGACGGCGGCCATCGGGAAGGGGTTCGCCATCGGATCGGCCGCGCTTACCGCACTGGCGCTGTTCGCGGCCTATATGCAGACGGCTCAAGTCCCGAACATCGACGTCGCCAATCCGACGATTCTCGCCGGGCTCTTGATCGGCGCCATGCTTCCCTATGTATTCAGCGCTATGGTCATGGGCGCGGTCGGCCGGGCTGCCGGCGACATGATCCGTGAGGTAGGCCGGCAGTTCCGGGAAATTCCGGGTCTAAGGGAAGGCACCGCCAAAGCCGAGTATGCGAAGTGCGTAGACATCTCCACAAAAGCTGCCATTCGTGAGATGGTGGCGCCGGGGCTGCTCGCCATTGCGGTACCGGTCGTCATCGGGTTCATCGACAAAAGCATGCTGGGGGGACTGCTCGCGGGCGTCACCGTCTCGGGCGTGCTGTTTGCAATCTTTCAGTCTAACGCCGGCGGAGCGTGGGACAACGCCAAGAAACGCATCGAAAGCACGATTTCGATCGACGGAGTTGAGTACGGCAAGGGAAGCGACACCCACAAGGCGGCCGTGGTCGGAGACACGGTTGGCGATCCGCTGAAGGACACGAGCGGTCCGAGCTTGAATATCCTCGTAAAGCTGATCGCGATCGTGGCCCTCGTCATCGCGCCTCTGCTCGTGTAGAGATTTTGCACGCATGATTTTCGAAAAGCCCGGTAGCTTTGGCCCGCCGGGCTTTTCTTTTTTCGGTGCAAGGAGGGCTCTTTTTTCGGTGCAAGGGGAGGCGCACGTACTTCGAGTGCTGCCGGGAATCCCCCTACACGATGGCGATCCTTTAGACCTGCACTATCGGGCCGGGATAGCCGATTTATCGCCCGTGCGTAATGTGATACCTTGGATACCCCAGGATCCCACGCCCCGATTCGATCACATCGTCATGCCCTTCCAGGACGAGTATTTTACCGATCTTGTTCACCGGTACAGTGTTGCCGGTCCCAGATACACGAGCTATCCGCCCGCTCCGCATTTCTCCAGCGATTTCACGGCCGAGGACTACCTGTCGAAGCTCGCACGAATGAGGATGCGCCGTACGAATGTCGAGGAGGGCCCGGCGGAGTACCTCCACGGGCACAACGGGCTCTCGGTTTATGTGCATCTACCGTTCTGCCGCTCGATGTGCCACTACTGCGGCTGCCACATGCTCGTCACGAACGGTCGTACGCGCATCGAGCGTTACCTGCACTACCTCCGTAAGGAAATCGATCTCACCGCATCCCACGTCGGCGATGCCAACCAGGTGGTGCAGCTGCACTGGGGAGGCGGAACTCCGACTTATCTGACCCCGGTCGAGATCAACCAACTCATGACCGCCATTGCCGGACATTTTCAGTTCACGCCCGGTGCGGAAATTTCTCTTGAGGCGGATCCGCGTGGCCTGACCGCGGCCCATCTGCAGGCAGCGCGGGAGGCCGGATTCAATCGGCTGAGTATTGGCGTTCAGGATCTGGATCCCCTCGTACAAGAGGCTATCCATCGCGTTCAGCCGGCGGAATTGGTACAGGACGTGACGGAGACGGCCCGACGGCTTGGGTTTCAGAGCATCAGCTACGATCTCATCTACGGCCTGCCGCACCAGACGCCGGATGGGTTCCTGAATACGGTGTCGCAGGTAATTGCGATGGCCCCCGACCGCCTATCCCTTTTCGGTTATGCCCACGTGCCCCGGACGAAGAAGCGCCAGCGTTTAATTCGGGACTCATGGTTGCCTTCTCCGGAGATGAGGATGCGAATTTTTATCGCGGCCGTGAAAATGCTTACCGATTAGGGTGGATATAGCCACATTGGAATGGATCACTTCGCGCGTCCTGACGACCCGCTCTCGAAAGCCAGAGATGCCGGGAGCCTTCAGCGCAACTTCCAGGGGTATTCCACGCACGCGGGAACAGACCTACTCGGGTTCGGGATCTCCTCAATAAGTCAGATTGAGGACGCCTACGCGCAAAACGTTCTGGAACTGCAGGACTACTACAATCTTCTCGAACGGAACACCCTTGCGACCGTCCGTGGATACCGCATGACAGTGGACGACAAAATCAGACGCCACGTCATTATGCAGGTCATGTGCAACCTGCATATCGAGACGGCGGATGTTGAACGACGCTTCGGGATCGATTTCTGGACGTACTTCGCGCCGGCTCTCGGCCAGCTTCGCGCGATGGAAGAGGACGGACTCCTGAGCGTAGTGCCGTCCCATATCTCCGTCTCGGAAACAGGCCGGTTCTTCGTCCGAAACGTCGCCATGGTGTTCGATGCCTATCTGAATGCTGATCGGCAGAAGGGTCCTCTGTACTCGAGAACTGTCTGACGGGCAGCCGCTCAACGGCCAGTCAACTTTTGTCGACTTGCAGAGTAACAGCGATCTGAACCCGGCAGACTTCAGAAAGCTGATCCATTATGGCGAAGGTCGACGTTACCATGCCCAAGATGGGCGAGAGCATCACGGAGGGGACGGTCCTCACCTGGCACAAGCAGCCTGGAGACAGGGTCGAGCTCGACGAAACCCTTCTCGAGATAGGAACGGACAAGGTCGACACCGAAGTTCCGTCTCCCGCCGAGGGCGTTCTCGCAGAAATTCTGGTGGCTGAAGGCGAGACCGTAGACGTTGGGACCCTTCTTGCGGTGCTCGAGACGGAGGCCGAATCGGCCGAAGAAGACGAGCCGTCGCCAGGTCCCCAGCAAGAGGCGATGGGGGACGGAGAGACTAATCTCTACGGTGGAGAGCCGGATGACAACGACGAAGAAGATGCTGAAGTGGAGGAGGAGGATCCGCATCTCGACGTAAGGCCGGCAGGGGACGGAGAAGTCGAGGTCGTGATGCCGAAAATGGGCGAGAGCATTACGGAAGGAACGGTGCTCACCTGGCACAAGAAGCCGGGAGATGCGATTGAGATGGACGAGACGCTTCTGGAGATCGGGACCGACAAAGTCGACACGGAAGTTCCGTCACCGGCGGCCGGTGTGCTGAAGGAAATCCTGATTAAGGAGAATGAGACCGTCGAGGTCGGAACGGCCCTCGCCGTCATCACGACGGAGGCTGAGTCAGGCGGATCAAAGCCGGAAACGCCAGCGGTGTCGGTGAAGGAGGAGAAACACGCTAAGCGCCCGGTTGCACGAGAGGAGGCGCTTGCACAGAGCCCTGCCGAAACTTCATCAGGTGATGGGGCGGCGGTCGAACACGCTCCCGAAGGAGCCGGGGACATAAAACGAAAGGGGGCGGACGGCCGGTTTTATTCGCCTCTGGTTCGCTCGATTGCCGAGAAGGAAGGCCTCTCCATGGAGGAGCTAGAGTCAATCGACGGCTCCGGCCGAGAAGGCAGGGTGACGAAGGCGGATATCCTCCAATTCGTCGAGGCGCGAAAGGAAGGAGGCGGTGCAGAGAGGGCTGCGCGCGGACCCAGGCCTGCCGACGCTCGTCCTGCCGATCCCGGAGAGTACGATGGACGGGTAGAGGTCGTAAAGATGGACCGGATGCGGCAGATCATTGCCGAACACATGGTCCGGTCGAAGGCGACTTCGGCGCACGTTACGTCCTTCACCGAGGCCGACGTGACGAATCTCGTGCGCACCCGCGAGCGCAACAAGAGTGCTTTCGAGAAGAGAGAGGGCGTCAAGCTCACGTTCACGCCGTTCTTCGTGCAGGCTGCCGTAGAATCGCTGAGGGAACATCCGATCCTCAATGCATCGGTCGAAGCGGATAAAGTCCTCATCAGGAAAGATCTGCACATCGGGATTGCGGTTGCCATTGGCAGGACGGGTCTCGTGGCGCCGGTTATTCGTAATGCGGGGCAGAAGAGCTTGTCGGGATTCGCCCATGCGGCGGCCGATCTCGCGGCACGCGCGCGAAACAAGCAGCTGCAGCCCGACGAGCTTTCGGGTGGCACGTTCACCATTACGAACATAGGTTCTCTCGGCTCGCTGATGGGAACGCCCATCATCAATCAGCCACAGGTGGCGATTCTGGCAATCGGGGCCATCAAAAAGCGGCCCGTCGTCATCGAGGATCCGAATCTCGGGGACATCATCGCCATCAGGCACATGGTCTATTTATCACTTTCGTACGATCATCGAATCATCGATGGCGCCATGGCGGCGTCGTTCCTGCAGCGGTTTGTCCACACCCTGGAGTCGATCGATCCCGACGAAGAACTATAGTAGTTCTGGGTTCTTCGTTGTCGCGCGGCCCTAGAAAATTGAAAACCCCTCCGGCCCTTTTGGGGTGGAGGGGTTTTCTTCTTTACTCCGGCCCGGCCCATTTAGAGACGTGATCGCCAGAACCGTTCCGGTGGGCCGGGCCGGCGTGAGTATTCGAGTCCGGCAGATTACTGGAAGAGCTGCAGGATCGACTGCGGTGCGGCGTTCGACTGCGCCAGGGTAGCGGTACCCGTCTGCTGGAGGATCTGCAGCTTCACTATTTCGAGCTGTTCCTTGGCAAAGTCGGCATCCGCGATGCGGCTTCGCGCGGCTTCGTAGTTGTTCATGGATGTTTGCAGGTTTTCGAGTTTAAAGGTGAGGCGCTTCTGGTTATCGCCGATCGAACTCAGGCGAGTAGACAGAGCAGCGATGGCCGTATCAATAAGGGCCAACGTGGATCCGGCGCTCGCGGTGCTCGTGACATCCAGGTTTGCCGTAGCAACACTGAACGCGCTTGCGCCGACAGTGGAGATCGAAACGTCGAAGGTATCGCCGTTTTCGGAGTTCACCTGGAACGTGAAGCTCGTCGAGCCGGTGGCGCTGAAGAGACTCGTTCCGTTGAAGGTGGTGTCGTTCGTGATGTCTTCGATCTCCGCAGAGAGCGCATTGAGCTCATTCTTGATGGCGGTGCGCTCGGAGGTGCCCATGGTGGCGTTCGCC
>DATKEJ010000081.1:0-10489 GCA_035512315.1 Rhodothermales bacterium
TCTGCAGACCCTCAATGCCGTCAGCCGCCTCGATGACCAGGTACTGCTCGTCGAGATGGCCTTTCAAGTACTCACGGACGTCGCCGTTGTCGTCGACGATCAGGATCGTTGGCCGTCCGGCCGACATTTCAGCGCCATCCCCCGATGGCGCCGTCTCCGGTGTCGGTATCTCGGCAATCCACGAGGGCTCGACAGGCAGCCGCTTCGCTCGGGTGGCCCCGGCCGCGTCATCCGCCAACTCGTTTGGACCGAAGTGCTCCCGGCCCTTGGGAAGGCGAATGACAAACGTCGTACCGAAGCCCTCCTGACTCCTGACCGTAATCCGGCCATGGTGCAGCTCGACCATTTCTTTGGCAAGCGCGAGTCCTATCCCCGTTCCCCCTCTGATCCGGGTTCTGGAGAAATCTGCCTGGTGAAACCGATCGAATATGAAGGGTATCTCGGAAGCGGGTATGCCCATACCGGTATCCTGGACCGAGACTTCAGCATACGGCTTCCCGTCCTCTGTCACTTCATCGACAGCAACGAGGATCTTTCCGTTCTCTGACGTGAATTTGAACGCATTCGAGAAAAGGTTTATGATGACATGCTCCAGCTTATCTGCGTCGAAAAAGAGCGGCAGTTTTTCGATCTCAGACCTGAACGTGAGCGCGATTGCCCGTCGCTCCGCCATCGGAGCAAACGATAACGCGACGAGCCGTACGAAGGAGACGAGATCGTGCCGGCGAGCCTCGAGCTTCATGCGCCCGACCTCGAGCTTGGACAGGTCGAGCAGTTGACTGATGAGGCGATGCAGGCGCCTTGCCGCACGTTGCATCATGAGGAGACTTCGTCGCCGTTTCGGATCTACCTCGCCGTGAATTCCCGAAAGTTCGTCCTCCAGTGGGCCCAGAATGAGCGTCAAGGGCGTCCGGAACTCATGACTGATGTTAGAAAAGAACCGGTCCTTCGCCTCGTTCAACTCGACCAAATGCCTCGCCTGCTCTTCGGTTGTGGCCTTTTCGGCTCGTAGCTCCTTTGTTCGCACTCTCACCATTTCGGTCAAAGCAGAGGCGTGCTTTCTCAGGCGACGAACACGCACTTCATATCCCGTGTACAGCACGAGCGAAAAAACGATTGCGTACACGATATATGCCCACCACGAACGCCACCAGGGCGGCAGAACGACCACCCGAATTGAAGCCTCGTCTGTGCTCCAGACGCCGAACGGGTTTGCCGCCCTCACGCGGAA
Organism: Rhodothermales bacterium; assembly: GCA_035512315.1. Taxonomy (GTDB): domain Bacteria; phylum Bacteroidota; class Rhodothermia; order Rhodothermales; family DATKEJ01; genus DATKEJ01. Next base: position 1,232 of record DATKEJ010000081.1, read on the forward strand.
GGTGTATGTACCAGCCGGCACTTTGAAGTAGCCGGCCCTCCTGTCCGTGCCGGCGTCGCGCCAGTCGTCGTCGTAACCCTCGAGCATGTAGACTATTCTGTTCTCCTGGGGCGCCACATAGTGCAGAGCAGCGAGGCCCAAGGAAAAGTCCCTCTGGTTATGGGCCAGCCTGATCTCCCCGGCGACAGCGATAGGCCGGCGGAGCGGTGAGTCGTCGCCAGGCTCGACCTTTCTGCCTGAGATATTGAGGCCGGTCAGTGCCCCCTGGGGGGGAATCCGGCTCTCGGCAGCTATCATCTGCTCGGGATCGAACGAGTAAAAACCATTGCGTGCCCCGAAAAAGAGCCGGCCATCCTTGCTTCTGAGTGCACCATAGCCGAGGCCGGTTCCCGCCACATCGCGGCTCATTGGGAGTGAATAGAATCGCTTATGGCTCACATCATATCGGGCAATTGCCCGGTCGGTCATGACCCAGAGGTTGCCTGCGGCGTCGCCAAGCATGTTAACGATCTCCCTGCCCGGCAAACCGGCATCCCTCCCATCGATGTCCTCGACGGCCCCTGTCTCCGTGTCGAGTCTCGCGAGACTGCCATCAAGCCACCCAACCCAGATCTCCTTGTCTCTCCCTTCAACCACGCTGCGAATCATACGGCGCTCAGGGCGTCCAGTGAGGTAGCGATCGAATTGCTTTATTTCGGGATCGAATCGATTGAGACCGTTTTGCGTTGCGATCCACAGCGCTCCGTCTGCGGACCTATGAATCCCGCCGACACTAACTCGATTACTGCTCAGACTACGGGGGTCGTCAGGATCGTTCTGGTAGTAGGTGAATTTCCCCATTTCCGGATCCAGATGAACGAGGCCCGACATAAGCGTACCGATCCAGAGACTTCGCTTCGATTCCCAACGTATCGAGGTAACCGTAACGTCATGCATAAACCAGCGCCGAGGAGGATCTGGGTGGAAAAGGTCGAATGTTCCGCGAGCAGGATCGAAGCGCGCGAATCCGGCACGGTAACCCCCAATCCACAGGTTGCCATCCGCAGATTCCTCGATTGCGAGAACCGCGTTATCGTTCCGGGGACCGGGCAAGGTTACCGGCGCTGTGGAGCTGAAGTGGCCGGCCGTGCCAGACGCGTTATCCAGAACGTAGAGCCCCGTCTCGGTTCCCATCCAGAGCATTCCGCCGGCGGATTCGTGGATGGAATGAACGTACCCGGTAATGAACGCATCTATGACCTGGAATCGGAGCGGGTTCACACGGGTTGCCCTGTGCAGGCCCTCGCCTGCGCGCGCCATCGTCCCGATCCAAACGACGCCGTCTCGCGATTCACCGATGGAATAGACCAGATTGTTAGCCAAGCCGTTTGGATCCGTCCGGCTCACCTCGTAATGCCTCACCGTGTCGACGTCTGGATCGAACAGATTGATGCCACCACTGTGGGCGCCGATCCAGACTATTCCTGATCTATCCTCGTGCATGAACTCGACCTTACCGGTCGCTTCAGGGTGGCCCAACAGGTGGGGTTTGCTTAACCTATTCGGATGGTTCGGGTCGTAGGGGAACCGCCTGAAGGTACCGTGCTCACGATCCATGGTGTGCAGGCCGTCTCCGTAGGTCCCAACCCAGAATCGACCCCGCCTGTCTTCAAGGAGGGTCGTCGATTCCAAGTCAATTAGCGTCGTTTCGTCGTCGGGATCCGCCTCGAAACGCGTAAACGTCTCGGAAACCGGATTGAAGCGAGCCAGGCCACCGGTGGTTGCGACCCACAGGACACCGGCAAGATCCTCATAGATTTGCCAGGCGCCATTGGATGGCAGGCTCCCCGTGTCGGCTGGGTCATGCGGGAAACGAGTGAAGGTCTGCGTCTTTACGTCGAGACGATTGAGTGCGCCTTCGGAGGTGCTGACCCATATATTGTCGTTTCGATCTACGAACAGCCAACGCGTATCGTCGGAACTTAGCGAACGCGGGTCATCCGGATCGTACCGGAAGGAGATCACCTCGTCGGTCCGCGGGTCGAGCCGGTGCAGCCCTCGTTCATCTGGACATATCCAGAGTGCGCCCGATCGATCGACTGCGATGCCCCAGACCAGAGGGTACCCCTGTGTTCGGCCGATCCCAAATCGATGGAAATCGAATTCCGTAAAGTCGAAACCGTCGTATTTGAAAAGCCCCCCCGCCGTGCTGATCCACATGAAGCCGTCGTCGTCCTGGACGATCGCCATGATTCGGTTTGGCAGAAAGCCACCCGGAACCCTGATGCGCTGGAATTCGACTTCCGTCCGCTGAGCCAGAAGCTGCGTGGCCAGCGCCAAAGCGACGAACAGCGCAATCAGAACGGATCTGCGTGGGCTGGTCATGCTCAGTGATCTCCACATGGCCGGAGCGCCGCCGATTGCGAATTGCGACCCCGGTAGGCGAGGTACTTCCTGGTTGAAACATAAGGTCAAAAACAGGGGAGGGACAAACCGGCCTGAAGGGTGGAGGAAATGGCCGGACGGGAGATGGCCAGTCCAAGCGGTGGGCGGAGGGGTTTGGACTCACTCACACGGAGCCCGCGGAGATCGCGGAGGAAAGGAACCCGCTCAACCCGGTCGAGTTCGTTCTGCTTGGGCCCTTCGCCGGGCAGGCCGACCCGTCTTCGCTTCGCTCCGCTCAGCTTCGCCGGGCAAGCTGCCGCTCCGACAGTTGCGCCGACCGAAACCGGGGCCGGTGGGCTTTGGCCTGCCCCTACACCGCTCGAACCGCTCAACCCCCTCAATCCGCTCAGCCCGCTCCCATGCGTTGCAACTGGATCGCAGGCGTCGTAATTAAGCTCGCGCGACGAAAGAACGCGCTATTCCGTTTCATCTGACAATCAAACAAAGGTCCTATGATGGTTCTGCCCAGAATTCGCTTCCTGCTTCCATCCTTCTTTGCAATTCTAGTCACCGTGGTGGCTTCGTCGACGTCATTCGCCCAGAAGGAGCCGGCCGGACCACTCCAGTTCAGGCTCAAAATCGATCAACTGCCTGGACTGACGCTCGAGGTCGTGGACGGTTTTGAATGGGTGACGTTGGTTGAAACGTCGCTTGCCACCGACAGGATGACGGGCAAGACCACGTACCCGACGATCACACTGCGACACGTCGCCGACGGCAGCAACCTGGTCTGGGCGTGGTACAAGAATTCCGCCATGCTGGGTAAGGCCGATACGAGACCCGGAACGATCGAGCTCGTGGACGGCAACGGTTTAGTGGCGCGATCCTACGTCCTCCCGATGATGCTGCCGACGCGGTATCGTCTCATAAACGCCCCCGACGGAGTGGTCGAGGAACTCGAGGTGGTCACGGTGAATCCGACGGGGGAGGTCAAATAGCGCAAGGTTCGTGTCTCCGTGAGAGAAAGCATCTCGCAGTGAGGAATGCCGGGCGGGAGCCTCCGGTCCCATCTCGGCGTCACTCTTCGGTCGACGATGCGAATCGGCCAGCACCTAGTCTCCGCAGTTCGTCCATTGCCAGCAGACGGTAAGGGTGATCCCCATAGTTGAGCGCTCGGCGAAAAAGTTGGGTTGCGCGAAGCGTATCAGGAGCCGGATAAGCGAGATTCCTCCCGAAATCGAGTAGGTAGCCCATCCCCACGGAGTACGAGCCGGAAACGCCCTTGGACAAAGAATCACGCTCGGATTGAGATTCGGGACGAAGAAGATCATCCTCAGTTCGTTGCCCGAGATAGAACATTGCGATCTCGCGGGCGAATGGATCTGTGCTCTCGGGAAGGAGAGTTTCTCGGGCGCCGATGAACGACGCCAGCCGGTCATATGCCTCCTCGCGATGACCGGTTCTAATCAGGGACAGACAGTAGAGTAGGTGAGCCTTTGCCATGGATGGCTGTAATGCCAGCGATTCCTCATAATGTTTGAAAGCCGCCTCGTACTGGCCTGCTGAAGCGAGCTGGATTGCCAATTTCAGGTGTGTCTCTGCGTCGGGAGGTGATCCATCCGGCGGCGATTGATAAGAGACGGCCTGCTCGTAATTCCCCAAGGCGAAGTGTATCAGTGCCATGGTGCCGCGCCCCACATTCGGATTCTCCATTCTCCAGAGACGAGTAACTCGGAGGGCTTCTTCGGGTTTTCCAAGTAGCACGTGTGTTCTCGCTAGATCCGGCTCAAATAGGTCCTCCGTGTTGGGATCGGAAACCGCCATCTCCAGCGACGCTTCTGCATCCGTGTACCGGCCTAGCTTCATTTGCAGCCGACCAAGCCTTCCGATAGTCCATGAATCCTCAAAAACGTCGAGGCGACGCTCGAGATAACTTACCGCCTTCGTGTAGCCTCCTCGCTGTTCGTAGACGCGAGCCTTCCAGTTGAACGCATTTGCAGCGCCCATATTCTCGACAGTGGCGATCGCTAACGCACCATCAGTGTTTCCGAGTCGCAAGTAGTGCCTTGCGAGTGCCAAATACCGTTCGGGATACGCGGAATCACGAGCGATGAGCTCTCGTAGGACGAATTCCGCATCGTCGTCGCGGCCTTGCATCGCATACAGTTGGGCCAGAGACTCGTATTGTTCAGGCTTGGCCTCGCCAATCTCGATGGCATCAGCCAGGTGTCTCTCCGCCAGCCGGTATTCCCCTAAAGCGATGTATCGTTCAATGATCGCAGATCGCACAATCGGGATCAGGGCCATCGGCGCGACATCGAGCGCGGTTTCGAATTCAGACGTTGCGCTTTGTTCATTCCCCAGCCAATGTTGTATTGCGGCCAGGCGGAGGTGAGCTTTCATGTCGGCGGGCTCGAGTCGTACAGCTTCTTGAGTTGACTTTAGTCCACCCGTAGTGTCTCCCAGCAGGATCAGGGCTGCCGCGTGCAACAGCCTTAGGCTCGAGCGGCTAGGATACGACTGGATGGATCGCCCCAAGTAAGACCTTGCCTCACTGGCTCGTCCGTTCTGCAACAGGACTCGCGCGACAAATTCTGCCGCCTCCGCACTTGTCGAATCACGCCGTAACAACCGCAAGACGTTCTCGGAAGGGTACGATTGAAGGATCCTGGGTTGCGTCGCCGCAACCATTGCTGCAATTGTGGCGGTCCTCCTTGCGGCATGAATACGTCCCTGAAGACCCTCCGCATCCGGGAATGTCATCTCAACGTCGGACCACCTCGGAACAAAGACAGCTCCACCGACCGGCATTAGTGGGGAATCTCGCAAAAGATCAAGACGATGGGGTACGGTGATCCGTGACACTATCGCGCCCTCGTCTCCGCTCGAAACCACCTCACCCCAAACGATCAGAGCGTCCGTTGACGTCTTCACACCACTGGCTGACGTTCTCGGAGCATCGATTGGCTCCAACATGGTTTCCACTTCCAGTAGACCTGGATACTCATCTTCGAAGTGCCTCATCTCCTTCACGATGAGCATCTGAACTATCGAATCAGTCCGGGTCTCTGACCGATCCAGATGCCAAAACGGCGCTACGGCAACCTCGGTGGCCTCGGTAAATTCAGAGCCTTGTAGCTCGACCAAACCTTTGGCATGGCGATCAGATCGTACTAACAGGACAATTGTCAAAGCAAGTACCACCAGAAGGGCTGCGGCCGCGATCAACACCGGGCGGCGGACTCCTTCTTCTCGAAGGCGTTTGACGTTGAACCGCTCCTTCTCTGTCTTAGGGTCACCGGCCACGCGTTGCAGACACGCGATTAACTCACTGACGTCTGCAAAACGTTCACGTGGATCCTTAGCGAGACACTTTTCTGCAGCCGAGGCGAGGTACCGCGGAATCGATGGGTCGATCTCCTTAAGTGGCGTGGGGGTCTCATTGATGATTCGGTAGGCGACCGCATCCCGATACTCCGCCTCGAAAGGTCGCCGTCCTGACAAAAGCTCATACAGAATGACTCCCATCGACCATATGTCCGCGCGTTGATCCATCGGATGGCCGCGGATTCCTTCCGGGCTCATATAAGAAATCGTGCCGACGGTTGACCCCGTCTGCGTGAGGTCTAGATCTCCTTCAATCTTGGCAACCCCGAAGTCGACAATCTTCGCGACCCCATCTCTATCCACCATGATATTCGATGGCTTGAGATCCCGATGAACAATCCCGAGCGCATGTGCCGCGGCGAGTCCAGAAAGGACCTGAAGGGTGATATCAATCACCTCGCCTAGTTTGAGCTTCCTCGCTAGGATTATTTCTCTCAGGGAATCGCCGACAACGAGCGAGGTGGCGATGAAAAGCGCCCCGGTTTCCGTCTCACCGATCTCAAACACAGCGCAAATGTTCGGGTGCTCCAACTTCGATGCAGCTCGTGCTTCCTGGACGAACCGTTTTCGCGGCTCGCTGTCCGCAGCTAGATGAGGCAACAGCGTCTTCAATGCTACCAAGCGATTGAGACGAACGTCCCGCGCTCGATAGACCGTCCCCATCCCCCCTCGCCCGATCACGCCGAGGATCTCGTAGGTGCCAATTCTAAGTTCGGGTGCGGGCGGAAGTCCCAGACTGAATGGCGTATTACCCTCCCCGATGTAGGTCGTCCTGAGATCCTGCTCGAGAAGCGACAGAACTTCCCTTCGGACTTCCGCGTCGTCTTTACAGGCTTCAACGACAAACGCCCGCCTGGCAGACGGATCAAGTTCAATCGCCGCCTGAACGAGCTCTTTTACCCGAGACCAACTCTTCGCGTCCATTTTCATAATTCGCGTTCTCAAAGCCCAGTCTTCTCAGAGGCATGCAATCGCGCGTCTTTCTACTACATTATGCGATGACGTCCGACTAATTATGTCATCCTTGACGATCCCGACGAAGCCCGTCGGCCGCGTCGGCTGCAAGAATGGCGCTGATTTCCCTGTTCAGCCAGAGCCTCGCCGTGGTCCAATCCCTGTTGACCGTGGCAGCCGAACATCCAAGCAGTTCTGCGGTCTCGTTGATCGTGAAGCCGGCGATGAAGCGATACTCCACGATTCGGGCCTGCCTGCGATCTACGGCTTCGAGACGATTGAGTGCTTCGTCCAGTGCAACGAGCTCATCCGCCATCGGAGCGGACATCACTTTTTCCTCATCGATCACCACGTGCTCGCGCTTGCCTCTCCTCTTCAGACGACTGCGAGCTCGAGCGTAGTCGATCAAGACCTGCCTCATTGCTTTGGCGGCGACGGCAAGGAAATCACGTCGACCCGGGGAAGACAGTCTGAGCGGACTTCCAGCGAGCTTCAGATAGGCTTCGTGAACCAGGGCCGTTGTATTGAACGTATGGTCTTCTCTTTCAGAACGAAGCGCTGAATGGGCGGTGGATCTTAGCTCCTCGTATACCAACGGGAAAAGGAGATCGAGCGCCTCACGCTCGCCCTCCCCTATCCGTCGAAGAAGGTCAGTTGCGTCATTCTGCTTATTCATCTTCCCGACGCGACGGCGCGTTCTTTCGGTAAGAATACATCTCGATGTCGATGACTTCAATCTAACAGTGCGACATCAAAGCGTGGATCAGATGTGTGACCCCGGCACTCTGCTGTATCCCCGGCGGAGAGAATCGCCGAACTCGATCAAACAACGAGAGTGCGCTTGGTGATGCTAGCAAATTCACGAAATCGCCAAGAGTGCATCCGGACGCACCGCTGCGACCTTAAGCAATTGCATTGCCGGACCCGTCGGCGACCGACGTCCCTGCTCCCAGTTCTGAAGCGTTCGGAGACTTACGCCCAGGAGCGCAGCAAACTCGCTTTGCGACAGGTGCATCTTCCGCCTAACGGTACGAGGATCGGGCTCCGCAATGAAGGTCACCTGCTCGTCCGGCAGGTCGATGTCGCCACGGAGGTATGCTCCCGCTTCCTCGATGCTCTCGCTAAGCGTTTCAAATAGCTCCTTATCCACGGCAGTATCTCTGTATGAGTTGTTGGACCAAATCCTTCAGCTTTTTTTCTGCTCTGACGTCAAATCATCTCTCTTGCTCTTCGGATGGATAGTCTGCATCAGGTAAACATTCCGATCGACGCACTCATAGAATATCACTCGTACACCGCCACGCTTGCCGCGTCCTGCCGCTCCCCATCGGGCCTTCTTCAAGCCGCCGGTACCCGGTATCGTATCGACCCGGGTCTCTCCATTGTGGAGTGCGTTCTGCAGCTCGCGGTACTCATCTGGCGTGAGAAACTTCTGCATTACTCGCGTGAAGCCCGTCATCTCGACGAATCTCATTGTGTCGTTAGCTGTACGCCAATGGCGTAGTAGTGTTCCATCGTTGTCGGTATCGGAATCGGACGTCCGGCGAACCGGCTCAACGGACTGACTCGGAGCAGACGCGAAAAGTCCAGAAACCCAGAGATGGAATCGAAATTTCCATCGAATGGTTATACTCGAAGTCGATCCCACGCCAAAGAACGATTCAATTCCGCATGAGACGCTTCGCACACCTCCCCCTCTGGCTGACCGCCCTTTGCTTCGCGTGCACCCCAACTCCCAACGCACTCGCCTGCGACGCACCCGTCACCGTCTGTCGGGATCCCGATCACGGCAGTTTTGCGCTGATCGAAGGCAACCAACCGGCCGCCGTCATTTTCGACGCAGAAGCTGATCCCGCCGTCCGGCGAGTCGTCGCAAGCTTTGCCGCAGACCTTGAGCGCGTGAGTGGACAAGCGCCGGAAATCCTGCAGGACCTTGAGGCGGCAGAGGGTCGCGCCGTCGTCATCGGCGTGGTGGGACAGAGTCCGATCATCGACGAACTGGTAGAAGCCGGCAAGCTCGATGTCTCGGGCCTGGCGGGTCAGTGGGAGGCGTTCCGGTTGGCAGTGGTGGATAATCCGTGGCCCAACGTCTCGCACGCCCTGATCATCGTCGGGTCGGACCGGCGCGGCGCCGTTTTCGGAACGTATGACCTATCCGAGAAAATCGGCGTTTCACCGTGGCACTGGTTCGCGGACGTCCCGGTCGAACCGCAATCCGACGTGTCCATCACCGCCGGATCGCGTGGCGATACTCCCAAAGTCAAGTACCGCGGCTTCTTCATCAATGATGAGAATCCCTCGTTCAACGACTGGGCCCACAAGCGTTTCGGCGGGATCAACTCGCAGATGTACGAGCACGTCTTCGAGCTCCTCCTGCGACTCAAGGGGAATTACCTCTGGCCGGCTATGTGGCTGCCGAAAGCCTTCCACGTGGACGATCCGAACAACACCGTGCTCACCGACGAGATGGGCGTCGTCGTCGGAACCACGCACCACGAGCCCATGAACCGGGCGCATGCCGAATGGACGCGCCAAATCATCGACGACTTTGCC
>DATKEJ010000082.1:0-11114 GCA_035512315.1 Rhodothermales bacterium
CAGCCAGGGAGTCACGAGCGGCAGGGAGGGCCTGGAATGGCTGGAGAGGATTCTGGCGATTGATCCGTCCGCCGTCGTCATCCTGATGACCGCGTTCGGTGACGTCGCTACTGCGGTTGACGCAATCAAGCACGGAGCCACCGACTTCGTCCTCAAGCCCTGGACCAACGAGCGACTGCTGGCAACCCTTTCTTCCGCAGTCAAGCTGCGCCGCTCGCTCCGCGAGACAACCCGCCTGAGAACGACGCAAGCGCTGCTTAAGGAAGACATCGATCGACAATTCCCCGAGCTCGTCGGCGGAGCGTCGGCCTCGATGCAGAGGGTCTTCGAGACGATCGGCAAGGTCGCTCGGACCGACGCGAACGTATTGATCCTTGGCGAAAACGGAACCGGAAAGGAGTTGGTCGCGCGGGCGCTGCACCGGTCTTCCGACAGGAGCGGGGACGTGTTCGTCGCGGTCGACATGGGCGCGATACCGGAAACGCTCTTTGAAAGTGAGCTGTTCGGCCACGTGAAGGGGGCTTATACCGACGCCCACTCCGATCGCGCGGGTAGATTCGAGGTCGCTTCGGGCGGCACCCTATTTCTCGACGAGATAGGGAACGTCTCAACGCCGATGCAGGCAAAAATCCTTAGCGTTATTCAACGAAAGGAGATCGTGCGCATCGGGTCGGCGCGGTCCATTCCAATCGACGTCAGGCTGATATGTGCAACCAACATGTCGATCTACGATATGGTCAAGGATCGAACCTTCCGGCAAGATCTTCTCTACCGCATCAATACCGTCGAGATACGGATTCCCGCACTCCGGGAGCGCCATGAGGACATTCCCGTCCTTGCTGACCATTTCCTGAAACGATACGGCAAGAAGTACGGCAGCCGCGTTCAGGGTGTCAGCCCGGATGCGCTGGCACGCATGAAGGCGTACGCCTGGCCCGGAAACGTCCGTGAACTCGAGCATATGATCGAACGCGCGCTCATAATGACCGAGTCGACCGTGCTGCAATCCGAGGACTTCTACTTCGCCGGGGAGCACGGCGAATCCGACTCGGCGGATCTGAAAAGCTTCAACCTCGAGGATATGGAGCGGACCGTAATCCGCAGGGCGCTCACGCTGCACGACGGCAATATCAGCCAAGCAGCGAATGAGCTTGGTCTCTCACGCGCCGCGCTGTATCGCCGGCTCGAAAAATACGGACTTTAGCTCGATGTCAACGGGACAGGCATCGTCCACAATCGATTGCTGAATCGTGGCCGTTACCCTCCGTCACTTTCGCATTCATGTCGTCGTAAGGCTTCTGCTGATCGCGTCAACGATGGTTCTCGGCATTGCCCTTTACGCCTGGACCGCCTCCGTACCCGCTTCGATTCTAGTCTCCATCGCCGTTGTCTACCAGGTCGCGTCGCTCATCCGATACGTCGAGAAAACGAATCGCGATCTCGCGCGGCTCCTCCAATCCATTCGATACAGCGACTTCACGCAGGGTTTTAACTCCGGCGAGCGCGGGCAGGCTTTTGCCGAGCTGTCGGGAGCATTTCGTTCAGTGGTCGATGACTTCAAGACCGTCAGGCGAGAAAAGGAGGAAAGCTTCCAGTACCTGCACACGATCATGCAGCACGTTGGAGTCGGGTTGATTTCCTTCAAGACCAGCGGAAAAGTCAGCCTGATCAACTCGGCTGCGAAGAAGCTCCTTCGCGTGTCGTACCTGAAGGACATCGAGAAACTGCGGCCGCTGAGCGAGCCGTTGGCTGACGCCCTCCTTACGATTGGAAACGGCGAGAAGCGACTTGTCAAGATTACGGTGGAAGGTGAGCTGCTCGACCTCTCGATATACGGCACCGAGTTCAAGATCGGAGGTGAGCTCTACAGGTTGGTATCGGTGCACAACATCCGCAGCGAGTTGGAGGATGTCGAGGTCGCGGCCTGGCAGAAGCTGACCCGCGTTCTCGCTCACGAGATCATGAACTCCGTCGCTCCAATCGCGTCGCTCGCCACAACGGCGGATTCACTTCTCGAGGACCTCGAAGGGCTTGAGTCGACAGCCGACCAAGAGCACCTGAACGACGTCAGAGGCGCGGTGAGCACCATCGCTCGCCGCAGCGAGGGACTTCTGAACTTCGTGCAGGCATACCGCAGCGTGACACGCGTTCCCAAACCTGACGTCAAACGCTTTTTGGTCTCGAGTCTACTGGACGGGGTGACAGACCTGATGCGACCCGTCCTCGATCAGGACGGCATCCAGTTCCGCTCTGAAGTCGAACCGCCTACGATGGTGCTCGACGCTGATCAGGAGATGATCGAACAGGTGTTGATCAACCTGGTCAAGAATGCAGCCGAGGCCGTTCAAGAGCGACGTGGAGGATCCCAGGGGAATTCCCAGTGGCAACCCACGATCGTCGTCCGAGCGTATCTCGATGGAAGAGGGCACGCCAATCTCGAGGTTTCGGATAATGGACCGGGCATTCCCCCAGACGTTCTCGAGAGAATCTTCGTGCCGTTCTTCACCACAAAGAAAAATGGATCGGGCATCGGCCTAAGCCTCAGCCGGGAGGTGATGCGGCAGCACGGCGGGACGATTGCTCTTTCCTCGGACGGCCAGGGCACGACGGCACGCCTCCGGTTCTAGTTAGTGACCTCATCCTCCTCGTGATCCTCCTCGTGCGACGAGCCGTGAACGTACCTGGAGTTCGCTTCGGTCACAACGGGTCCAACGCGCCTCCGGGAGTGGCGGACCGGATTATCTTGAACCTGTTCGAACGCCTGTCCTCTTCGGAGACGGGCCGATTGAACGCCAGGTCCCAGAACAGGTCGACGGTCATGAAATTCCGCCCTGCCATCGGAGGAGTCGGCTCGAGAGCCTCTTTCTCGCTGAACGTCGTTCCCCTGCGCGCAACAAGCGGCTACGTTCAGCTGTTCGCTTGCCTCCATCCCGGCTTTCGCCGGGCCGCTGTATATTCGGCGACACGAAAACTTGCCCGATCGAAATTCCTCATGTCACTGACCAAAGTTACAGCGTACAGGATTTACGTCTGGTGCGGACTGCTGATTACGGCCGTCGGTCCTCTGGCGGCCTGCCAGGAGGCGCCCTCTCCGACGCCCGGCCCGATGGGGCGCATCGAAGTCCATGATGCCCGATTTCATGAACTCGTGGCGACCGACGCGGTCGTCGAGATTGTCGCCGACAGCTTCAGGTGGTCGGAGGGACCGGTCTGGGTCGGCGGATATGAAGGGTTCATCCTCTTCTCCGACGTGCCCGCCAATGTCATTTACAAATGGTCTGCCGGCGAAGGCCTGAGCGAATGGCTGGCCCCATCAGGTTACACAGGTGACACCCCGAGACAGGCCTCCAACGGTTCAAACGGTCTGACACTTGACTCGCAGGGACAGCTCGTTCTGGCTCAACATGGGGATCGCCGGGTCGCACGGATGAACGCTCCCCTCTCGGAACCCACGCCGACGTTCGAGACGATCGCCGATCGCTGGAACGGCATGCGATTCAACAGTCCGAACGACCTTGCCTTCGACGCTTCCGGAAACCTCTATGTGACGGATCCTCCTTACGGCCTTCCTGGAGGAGGTGCAAGCTCGGAAAGGGAGATTCCCTTCAGCGGAGTGTACAAAGTCGATCCGGCGGGCGAGGTCACGTTGATCTCCGATGCCCTCGCATTCCCCAATGGGGTGGCCCTGTCACCCGACGACTCACGACTGTACGTCACGAATTCAGAGCCCGGACGAAAGCTGCTCGTGTACTTCCAGCGACTTGCCGACGGAAACTTTGGAGACATGTCGGTTATGGCAGACATGTCGAATTTCCCAGGCGATAACAATCCCGACGGATTGAAGGTGGATGCTAGCGGCAACATCTTCACCACAGGACCTGAGGGAGTCTATGTGTATGCCCCCGACGCGACTTTGCTCGGGACGATCCACACCGACGTCCGAACCGCAAACTGCGCCTGGGGAGATGACGGCTCTACGCTCTACATCGCAGGTCACATGTTTCTTCTAAGAGTCAGGACATCGACGCGCGGCGACCGGTTCGGCGCAGGTTGAAAGCTGCGCGCTAGCAGGCTATCTGAACGATGCACGTGACCAGGTGAGCAAGTACGTCGGTCAGAACCTGAAGTAGGAGGAGAACGGGTGCCAGGAAGCAGGCTGCCACCGGGTTGCGGATCGTAAGACACAAAAGGGCCGTCGTCAGGGCGTAATACGAGATGCTCGCCATCATGGGCATGAAGCTGAACCCGAAAGGAGCGCCAAAAGACGAAACAACGGAGCCGGCCAGTAGGGATATCGCGAACGCGCAGGCAGCACTGGCCCAAATGACCGTGCCACGAATCAGGACGAGGATCCCGGCGACTGAAAGCCAGCCAAGCACCGGAAAGACGCGGGTCGCTGACCCCTCGAAGAAAAGCGCACAGCAGCAGGAAGCCGGCCGTCGCTGATGTCTGCAGCTGACTTTCCACCGATGCTGTCGAGGTTCAGCACGGCGGCGACGTTGTGGTTGGATTTCGCGATGGCTTTCGCCGCCTGCACGCTGGTCCACGGCCAGTGCTCCTCGTTGCAGAAAAGCAGAATCGCCGAACGTGCCAATTCGAGAGGTGCAAGGAGTCGACTTATCTCGAGAAGGGCGGCGACGCCCGCAGCGTTGTCGTACGCCCCTGGACCGCGTTCGAGCCAACTCTGAGAGTCCTTATGGGCGAGAATTACGACCAACTCCGACGGAGAGACATTCCCCATCTTGAATGCCTGGATATTCCGCGCCTCGTACCAGGGCTCATCCGGCAGCGGCTTCCTGAAACCCCACGCCACGCCCGTGTCGGGGACGAAGGCCTGAACCGGTACAGTCGCGACGGTTACGTCATACCCGCCCGACTCGAGGACGCCTTGAATCAAGTCGTCGGCATCGTAGAGCGTGCATTGATCGCGGCCCGGACGAGTGTAGTTCAGGGTTCGGCACGGAATTGGATCTTCGGCGAGGTGGAAGAGAAAGCCCCGGATCGCTTCGCCGCTCACGGCCCGAATGATGGTCGAGATGGTTCCCAAGTTCTTCGCGGGCGGCACAACCCGACCGGTCTAGAGACCCGACTGGTCTAAAGACCCGACAGGTTTATAAACCCCTCACTCCTGTATTCGTAAATCCAAATCAAACGCAGCTCACACATACCCGAACTCCCTCAATCGCCCCTCCGAATCTCGCCAGCCCGCACGCACTTTTACGAAAAGGCGCAAAAACACCTCCCGGCCGATCATCGCCTCGATGTCACTGCGCGCCGCCGTCCCGATGCGCTTCAGCGCACTCCCCCGCCGCCCAATGACGATTCCCTTCTGCGACTCCCTCTCAACGATGATCTCGGCGTCGATCAGATCCTTGTCGTTCTTCCGCTCAGCCCATGCCACTACGTTGACCTGGACAGCGTACGGCACCTCCTCGTGATAATTCTCGAAGATCTTCTCCCTGATGATCTCGGACACGAAAAACCGCTCAGGGTGCTCGGTCACCATTTCCCTCGGATAGTATTCCGGACCAATTGGAAGGAGCGACGAGACTTCATGTATTAGTTTATCTAAACCCTTATTCTTTTTGGCGGATATGGGAACAACTGCCTCATATGCCCGCACCTTGATCGCGGCCGCCGATATTTCCATCGCGCGATCCATCGACATCAGATCCAGCTTGTTGATCGCAAGCACGGCCGGCGTCTGGGCAAAGTTCAGAGCCTCGTCGAAATCGAACTTCCTGCGAGACCCGTCGATTAGATGGATTACCACGTCAGCATCCCTGATCGCCGCCTGAAGGCTCTGCATCATGGCTTTCTGCAGCCCGTACCTGGGTTCAATGTTACCCGGCGTGTCGACGAAAATGATCTGCTGGCGGTCGTCCGAAAGGATGCCTAAGATGCGATGTCGGGTGGTCTGCGCCTTCCGGGTGACAATCGACAGCTTCATGCCAATGAGTGCATTCATCAACGTGCTCTTCCCGACATTCGGCTGCCCAACGAGGGCCGCATATCCGCTCCGGAAATCACGACCCTCGTCCTCCCCTTCTCTTCGAACCGGCTCTTCTCCCATAGATGTGATACTGACGACCGGGCTTTGTGTTTGCCAACGATCCGTCAGGCCTCCTCAGGGCCCGGTTCCGCGAACCAAATGCACCATGCGCGTCACGGCCTCTGCGAGCCCGATAAAGACGGACTCCGCGACGATCGCAAACCCGATGGAGACTTCCTCGAGATGAGGCACGGCAGCGCCGAACGTGGGGTAGTTGTCGTAGTCGAGCCCGTGACCTGCATGAACCGTCAGGCCGAGCTCGTTCGCACACTCAGCCGCCTCGACGAAGCGGTCGAGCAAATGCCCCTTCTTCCCGGCCTTCCATCCATTCGCATACTCACCCGTATGGAACTCAACGGCATCACATCCGGCGGCGAACGAGGCCTCCACCTGTCTGAGATCAGGGTCGATGAATGTCGCGACCTCAATCCCCGCGCCTCGAAGCTTAGGAACGACATCCCTGAGCTGGCCAAGCGCTGCGATCACGTCCAGCCCGCCCTCAGTCGTGAGCTCCTCCCGGCGCTCGGGCACCAGGGTCGCCAGGTGCGGGCGAGTGTTGACACAGATGTCGACGATTTCGGGAGCAAGCGACATCTCAAAATCCAGCTTGCCGCGGACGGACTGCCTGAGCTTGGCAACGTCGTCGTCGCGAATATGACGACGATCCTCTCTCAAATGAAAAACGATGCCGTCGGCTCCGGCGTCCTCGCACAGCGCCGCAGCACGAACTGGATCCGGAAACGCCTCGCCCCTGGCGTTTCGGAGCGTCGCCACATGGTCGATATTGATGAGCAGTTTCGTCATGCCAGATGGCAGATGGCAGATGGCAGATGGCAAGATACGGAGGAGACGGATGATGGAAGATGGCAGACGGTAAATGGTAAATGGCAAATGGCAAATGGTAAATGGCAAATGGCAGGTGGCAGGACGGCGCTACGCAGTCGTCATCCCGGGCTTGATCCGGAATCCATGTGGGTGATGGAAGACTTTCCAATGACCAAACCATGCGACATGGAACTTGGAACCTGGAACTTGGAACATGACTTTAGCGATTATCATTCCCTGTATTTATTTTGCGCTCCTCCATTCCGAGACCTATCCCTGACCGGAGAGCACGACCCAATGGCAAAACAGTCCAAGAGCAGCCTGATCGCTATCCAGGCCGGTTTGGCAATCGTAATCCTCGTCCTTGCGTACTTCCTCTACGACGCCATTACGTCGCCATGGGCTGCGATCGAACGCGATCAGGAGATCACCGCTGAGACCCGCGCACGAATGGACGACGTTCGCATCGCACTCCGCCGTTTCGAGGAGGCGAACGACCGATTCCCAAGATCTGTGGACTCCCTCGCGCAGTTCGTGCGCACCGACTCCGTCCTCTCGGCCAATCCAGACAGTATTTTTGGCCAGAGTTTCCGACCTGACTCGTTCCTTTACTCCGCGCGCGGTCCCCGGATGTTCGAGTACGTCCTGAACGACACGTCACGGGTGAGAATTTACCTTCTAAAGGATCCGGACAGCGACGACCACATTGGCGCCGCCGAACCGGACATCACACAGCTTCACGCTGCCAGCTGGGAGTAGCTTAGCTATCTCCGGGTAACGCTGGCGGACCACCAGAAGAGGTTGCCCATTCTATCCTGCTGGGAAATCGACGGAGGTATCTTCCGCTACGTTGAGGCGGGGCGTGACGCGCTCGGCATTCCGAGACCTACGTTCGGACGAGCCATCGCCCTCGGACATGACCTTACGCATCTCCCGCCTGCCGGTGAATGGCCCAAGTTTACCCTCGCGACCTCCCCCGAGGAGAATGACGGCGCCGTCCTCGTTCTGCACCCGTGGTCATGCGTCACCTTCTTCACGGCAGTACCTGCTGCGTGGGACCCAGGACGTGTCAAGAGGCAGGTCGAAGAGGAAGCGATCATGCTCGTCGGCAACGGCGAATACGGCATCGAACAGGAGTATGTGCGAAGCGGAATCATCGCCGACGAGCGTATCGACCATCTGTTCGTAACCTGCGTCCCAGCGTCGATCCGTGAACTTACTCCCCTACTCTCGCACCGGCCTGTTCAAATTCGAAGCAGCCTGAGCGCGGTGGCAAGCCTGATTCTCGAATCGTCGAGCATGGACGGTCTCACACTTATTCTGGGCTGGTACCAGCGCCACATGGAGGTCTCAGTCGTCGAAAATGGCTCATGGCTCTACGGCGGCTACACCGGCTTCCGAGACCCGCTCGACTGCCTGTACTTCCTCGCCTCGCTCCTCGAGAGACTTGGCCTGAACTCGCTCGACCTGCACAGAATCCTGCAATACGGCTCGTCGATCGAGACCGCACCCGACGGCCCACTCTCGCAGCTCTTTGCGGTCCATCCAAGCGTGCTCCGGCCCTCGACCGTGTTCCCCGACGCACGAGAGACTTTTCTTAGCCAGCCTGCTTTCGTCCCCTGCGCCGGCGCCATCCTCAAGCAACTGTTTGCCGAGGTCTGAACACCGGCCCTTACATCTGCACGCCTGACGGAGAATGATCTCGCTTCACGCAAAACGAGCTTCCGCCCCATGCGCATCATAGCCGGTCGACTCAAGGGACGCCGGCTCCGATCCCCTCGCGGCGTAAACACTCGCCCAACTGCCGACCGGGTTCGGGAGTCGGTCTTCAACCTGATTCAAGCACGGACCTCAATCGAGAAGGCCCGCGTGTTAGATGCATTCTGTGGCACTGGGGCCTTTGGATTCGAGGCGATAAGCCGAGGCGCCGCGAACGCCGTGTTCGTTGATTCGAGTCCCGCCGCCTTGAAAATCGCCGCCCTGAACGCTGAATCGTTGGGGGTGAGCGATCAATGTCTATTCCTTCGCCGAGACGTGATGCGCCACCTGAAAAGGCCACAGACGCCAAAATTCGACCTGATCTTCGCAGACCCTCCGTACGGTTTCGACCGGCTTGACCTGATCCCTGCGCTGGCATTGGACGCGCTGAGCGAGGACGGTCTGCTCATTCTGGAGCACGACAAGACCCATCGATTCGACGTTGGATCTCGCGCGATTGAAAGCCGATCCTATGGTCGTACGATTGTGACTATCTTCCGAGTATCGGTATCGTCGGAGGCAGATCAATCAGAATAGAAATGAGTGGAGCGGATCACAGGCAGCGCCTGGCATTGTTTCCGGGGACGTTCGATCCGTTTACATTGGGCCATCTGGACGTACTTCGGCGAGCGTTGAGCGTGTTCGATCGTATCGACGTGACAGTGGCGATCAATTCATCCAAGACGCCGATTCTTGCCCTCAAGGAGCGTTGTGAGCTGATTCTGGCCTCCGTCTCGGGAATGGATGGCGTGAGCGTCACAGCCTTCGATGGACTTCTCGTCGACCACGCGCGCGCGACCGGAGCAACCGCCCTCGTTCGAGGCCTCCGCCAAGTCAACGATCTCGACTACGAACAGCGCATGGCCTTTGCCAACCGGCGCCTGTTTCCCGAATTGGAAACGGTTTTTTTCATGCCGTCAGAACAGTACGCCCTTATCAGCGGTTCACTGGTTCGTGAGATCTATCGATGGGGCGGCGATATTACACCGTTCGTTCCTGCGCCGATCGCGGAGGCACTGCTTTCTCGAAGATCCACCGCCGAGTGACACGTCACCACAAAAAATGAACCTGAGTATTAACCCGCATGTGGCGCAGATGCGCCCGTCAAAGACGCTTGCCATTTCCGCGAGGGCGCGCGAGCTGCAGCGAGAGGGCAAACCGGTGATCGCGCTGAGCGCGGGCGAGCCCGACTTCCCGACGCCGCGAATCGTTTCGGAGGCGGGGATGACGGCCATCCAGGACGGCCATACGACCTACACCGACGTCGCGGGCTTGCTGTCCCTGCGGCAGCGTATCGCGAGGAAGCTCGAAAGCGAAAACGGGGTGCGCTACACTGCGGATGAAATCCTCTGCTGTAACGGGGCCAAACAGGCGGTCTCGCAGGCAATCCTCGCCCTCTGCAGCCCCGGCGACGAAGTCCTCATTCCGGCGCCGTACTGGGTGAGCTATCCCGACATGACGCTGCTGGCCGGCGCAGTCCCGCGATTCATACATACCACCGCCGAATCAAACTACAGAACCGGCCCAGCCGAGTTGGAGCGCCACATCACCGATAGGACCCGAATCCTCATCCTTTGCTCTCCGTCGAATCCGACAGGGTCCGTATATCCCAGGGCCGAGCTCGAGGCGATTGCCGACGTCGTGAGGAAACACGATTATCTGTTTGTGCTATCCGACGAGATTTACGAACGGATCGTCTTCGGCGTGGAGCACGTCTGTTTCGCCTCGCTTCCCGGCATGTGGGAAAAAACGATCACGGTCAACGGTTTTTCGAAAGCATTCGCCATGACCGGCTGGAGATTGGGTTACATGGCGGCGCCTGAGCCCGTCATCCGGGCGGCCAAAAAGATTCAGAGCCAGACGACATCCGGCCCGTCCAACATATCGCAACACGCGGGGATCAAGGCGCTGGAGCTAGACTCGGAGACGGTTGACGCGATGATCGGCGAGTTCCAGTGGCGGCGCGATTATCTCCTCGAAATGCTGGCTGAGATTCCGGGCATCGTGTGCCCAAAGCCAGATGGAGCGTTCTATCTCTTCCCGGACGTATCGGCGTTTTACGGTACCGTGACGCCCGACGGGGTCTCGATCGTCGACAGCGAAAGCCTCTGCCTGTATCTGCTGGAGACTTGTTACGTAGCCCTCGTTCCAGGCAGCGCATTCGGTGACGACAACGGCCTGCGGATTTCCTACGCCGCCTCCCGTACGAATCTGCAGGAAGCGATGCGGCGAATCTCCAGTGGACTCGCCGCCCTCCGGAAATCCGCCGCCTGATTTGTGTCTGACGGGAGCGTTACACCCGCCTCATGCCGAACATCATCTCTCACCTGCAGCCCGACTCAGGCAACCCGACCACAGACTTCGGTCGATCTATCGGGCTCACTGGATCCCGGCGTTCGCCGGGTTGACGACTCTTAGCGAAATCCGCACCAAGTACCAAGTACCAAGTACCAAGTACAAAGTACCAAGCACCTGACCT
>DATKEJ010000083.1:0-3950 GCA_035512315.1 Rhodothermales bacterium
GCGGCGTCGTCATCAACGGCATTGCGCACGGACCGGAGAAGCGAACGGCCACCTGCCAGCTCCACATGCGCCATTTTCGCAGCGGCGACAGGGTGACGGTCGAACCGTGGCGGGCTAAAGCGTTCCCCGTCGTCAAGGACCTCGTCGTCGACCGGACCGCACTCGACCGCATCATCGAGTCGGGTGGATACGTCTCGGTCAACACCGGTGCAGCCCCCGACGCAAACGCCCTGCTCGTCGAAAAGGACAAGTCAGATGAGGCGTTCGATTACGCTTCCTGTATCGGCTGCGGCGCATGCGTCGCCGCCTGCCCGAATGCGTCGGCATCTCTGTTCACGGCGGCCAAGATCGCCCACCTCGCCCTCCTTCCGCAGGGCGGGCCGGAGCGCGTCAACCGGGTTCGCAGCATGGTCGACCAGATGAGCGCGGAAGGATTCGGAGATTGCTCGAACCACGCGGAGTGCGAGGCGGTTTGTCCGAAAGGCATCTCCATCTCCTCGATCGCCATGATGCGGCGAGAGTATACAAAGGCGCTTTGCCACCGCTGAAGTCGTTTCCCCCGATTCATAGATGATGCACCGTATCTTCTCCGACAGGATGCTATCTTCATAAGTTTGAACCGGCGGCTGAACCACATCCGAGCACCCCGCCGTAACGCTCGATTACTCTATATCCGATTTCTACATACATGAGCAAACAAGCACACATTGCCCCTTCAGACGACAAACTGCTGGTACTTCTGCCCGGTCTGGGCGCCGTCGCGACCACCTTTATTGCCGGAGTGGAGGCCGTCAGGAGTGGAATCGCCAAGCCGTTCGGATCGGTAACCCAGCTCCAGACGATCCGCCTCGGACGCCGTTCCGAAAACCGAAATCCCCTTATCCGCGAGTTCGTTCCACTCGCTTCGCTCGAGAGCCTTTCCTTTGCCGGGTGGGATGTATTTCCCGACAACGCTTACGATGCAGCGCTCCGTGCCGAAGTGCTGCATACCGGCCACCTCTCTCAACTTCAGGGCTTCCTCAGCACGATCGAGCCGATGGAGGCCGCCTTCGACAAACAGTACGTCAAGCGACTCGACGGTCCGAACGTCAAGAAAGCCGCCAACCGGTACGAACTGGCACAGGCCTTGCGCGAGGACATCCGCCGCGCCAAAGCCAAGTCAGGCGCCGAGCGTGCGGTCATGGTATGGTGCGGGTCAACCGAAGTGTACCAGCGTCCCGCTCCGTGCCACGACAACATCGAGGCGTTCGAAAAGGGAATGAAAGAGAACGATCCTGCGATCGCCCCCTCCCAACTTTACGCGTATGCCGCCATCATGGAAGGCGTCGCGTACGCGAACGGCGCTCCGAATCTCTCGGCCGACTTTCCGGCCCTCGA
Source organism: Rhodothermales bacterium (assembly GCA_035512315.1). Taxonomy (GTDB): domain Bacteria; phylum Bacteroidota; class Rhodothermia; order Rhodothermales; family DATKEJ01; genus DATKEJ01. Next base: position 1,378 of record DATKEJ010000083.1, read on the forward strand.
GCAGCTGGCCATCGAAAAGGGTGTCCCGATCGCGGGCAAGGACTTCAAAACCGGGCAGACCCTCATGAAGACCATCCTGGCGCCGGGATTCAAGGCGCGGATGATCGGCGTAAAGGGGTGGTTCTCGACGAACATCCTCGGCAACCGCGACGGAGAGGTGCTCGACGATCCCGAGAGCTTCAAGTCGAAGGAAGTGACGAAGTCAGGCGTCCTGAACACGATATTCCAGCCCGACGTCTATCCCGACCTGTACGGCGATCTCTATCATAAAATCCGGATCAACTACTATCCGCCCCGCGGCGACTCGAAGGAAGGCTGGGACAACATCGACATCTTCGGCTGGCTCGGTTATCCGATGCAGATAAAGGTCGACTTCCTTTGCCGGGATTCTATTCTGGCCGCACCGATCGTGCTGGATCTGGCTCTCTTCCTGGATCTCGCTCAGCGAACCGGCAAGAAGGGAATCCAGGAATGGCTGTCCTTCTTCTTCAAGAGCCCGCACGTCGAAGTCGGACACGTCCAGGAGCACGACCTGTTCATCCAGCACATACGGCTGAAGAACACCCTCCGCGTGATCGGCGGCGAAGAGCCGGTAACCCACCTCTCGGAGAACTACGACTGAGCGGCCCGACTGAAATTCACCGCATGGCGTCCAAGAGCAGAGCGGGCGTTATTCTCGCAGCAGGGTTGGGTTCCAGGCTTCAGGGAGTGTCGGACGAGACGCTCCTGAAACCCTTAACTCCCGTTGGCGGGAGACCCCTCATCCTGCGGACCATCGACAGCCTCTCCAAGGCGGGCTGCAGCTCCGTCGTCGTCGTCGTCGGACACGGCGCCGCCGACGTGGAAACAGCGGTATCACGCGCGTACTCGGGCGACCTCCCACTCCGATTCGCCATAAATCCCCTCTACCGCCTTCAGAACGGGCTCTCGGTACTCGCCGCCCGCCCCTTTATAGACGGGGAGTTTGTGATCACAATGGCCGACCACGTCTTCGGCGACGGCGTTATGGAGCTCGCGGCGGCACATTCACCGCCCGAAGGGGGCGCCACCCTGCTCGTCGACTACAAGCTGGACACCATCTTCGACATGGACGACGCTACAAAAGTGGATGCCATAGACGGCCGCATCAGCCGAATCGGAAAGCAGATCGAGCATTACAATTGCGTCGACACGGGCATGTTCGTATGCACCGAGGGATTGATGACTGCAATCGACGACGTGTACCAATCAAAGGGCGACGCGTCACTGTCTGACGGCGTTATGGAGCTCGCGGCAAAAGGACTCATGCACGTCCTCGACGTGCAGGACGGCTTCTGGCAGGACGTCGACACGCCCGCCATGCTTGAACACGCGAACCGGATGCTGTCCTGACCGGCTACGAGCGCCGGTAGAGCCGCGGATCCACGATCGCCTTGTTCAAATTTGCGACGTACTCGAGACGCTCCTGGCCATTGAGAATGCCGGAGTCGAGCACTTCCATGATCCGCTGCCAGCGACGGTCCGATATCCGGCCCGCCACGTAGTTCTCGAGCAATTCGGTGAGTGCTGTCCTCATGCCGGTGGTGTTTGATCTTCGTGCCATGGTGGGTACTCCGTGTATTGTTTGCCGCGTCTGTTCATACAAACGTCACAAGGACCGTTCCAATTGCCCTGTTCGGGAGATTTTTTTGCGGCGGTGTCGAGTTTCCTGTGCGGTCGAGCACAGGTGTGTATGACATAAGACACCTGAGACAGGGGTTTCATAACCTCGTTCGATCTTTGATCTTTGATCGCTGTTCGAAGTTCGAGGTTCGAGGTTCGAGAGCCTGCCCCGAGGAGCGAGCAGCCGAGTGGCGAGGGGTCCGATGTTCGAGGGCCAAATCGTTTGACGGCAAGTTCGTCTTTGCATTTCTTGCGGCTCAGTGGGCTGAAACAATGAGTCGCGTCCGCCTGTGACCACCCCCGGCTGAGCGCACTTGCTATGTGATCTGGCAAAGAAGACGGTTGCGCTCAGCCGCCCCCTCGGCGAGGGGGCAGTCGCGGTTGCACCCCCAGCTGAGCGCTCCTCTGGAAGGCTGCGCCGGCGGACTCGAGTGTTGCGCTGAGCCGCCCCCCCGAGGGACAGTAAGTGCCCGTTTGGGACGTGGGTGTTTCGCGTTTCTCGTTTTTCGTTTAGCGTTTCCAGCCTGCCCCAGCCGAACGGTTGGTGTCACGCCACGTCGCTGCCCTGACCTCAGGACGACGGTTCCGGGATGACCACCTCCTTCCTCAACCTCGCCACCGGCTGCCCGATCGCCTCCCGGTATTTCGTCACCGTACGCCGGGCGATCATGAATCCCTTGTCTTTCAGAATCTCTGTGATGCGCTGATCCGACAGGGGCTTGGCCTTGTCTTCCTCCTCGATGATCTGCTCGACGAGAGCCTTCACCTCCCGGTTCGATACCATCTCGCCGCTCTCCGTTTCGACGCCCTCCGAGAAGAAGTACTTGAGTTCGAAGACTCCGAATTCGGTCTGTACGTACTTGCCGTTCACCACTCGGCTGACGGTCGAAACATCCATTTCGATTCGCTCGGCGATATCCTTCAGTACCATC
>DATKEJ010000084.1:0-3077 GCA_035512315.1 Rhodothermales bacterium
GCCGTTGAAGTCGAATCCGTCCAGGCGCCTGACGACTTCTTTCCTCGCAGGTATCGAGCCGTGTCCGTCCCGTTGTCGCTCGACGAAGCGGAAATAGAAGCGGTCCTGGAAGACGACTTCGGCGCGCCCGCGCCCACCTCCTGGCGGTTGTTCAACTGGAATGGCGAGGAGTACGAGGAGTATCCGACCTTCGGAGCTGGTTTTACGCCCGGAGCGGCCTATTTGCTTGTCACGCAGGGCGGCGCACGCTTCGACGTTGAGAATGCTCGGTCTACTCGTACGGACCGCCCGATGGCAATATCGCTTCACCCGGGGTGGAATCTCGTCGGCAATCCCTTCGCGTTTCCGGTAGCGTGGTCGAACGTCGAGGGCGACATTGCGTCCGTTGCGGCCCGGGCATATTTCGACGGCACGGAGATGATTCAAAGCGGTGAGGAGATCGGCGTTCTCAGGCCCTGGGACGGCTTGTTCGTCAGCAATGCATCGGCGTCGGACATTACGCTGTTGATTCCGCCGATCGAGGCGGAGTCGGGTGCGCTGGGGGCGTCGGCCGTCGCTAACGCGGCACGCACGGCCCGCGTGACGCTGTCGACCATCGACGGGCGGCTGCGGGACTCGCAGAACTGGATCTCGCTCGATTCGGACGTCTCGCTCGAGAAAGCGCCTGTCTCACTCACGGGTTTCCAGCTGTCAATCGCCGATGGCGAAATGCGGTTCGCCCGCCGTGGCGGAACCGTCGTGAACGGGGAGACGCGGTGGACGGTCATCGTGCGGGTGCCTCCGGAGATTCGCGGCTCTACAGTCACGCTCGACGTGCAGCCGGGCGCAGATTGGCCTCAGGACGTTGTTCTCTCTGCCTATGGCACAAGCACCACACAAGCCCTCGCACGGTCTGGAAACCGATTTAGCGTGCCGGTAGATCGGTCAGAGGTCGAAGTCGTCCTCGTACTCTCCGATTCACGACGAGAATCAGATCACCCGCCGAACGCATTCACGTTGTCTCAGAACTATCCGAATCCCTTCAATCCTTCCACGGAAATAGGCTACACGACGCCGAAGGAAAGCCTCGTCTCGGTGGAAGTCTACGACGCGCTCGGTCGGCTGGTGAAGTCGCTGGTTCATCAGGTGTTAGCGGCGGGCATTCATCACGTCGCATGGGACGGAACCGACGCATCCGGGGTCGATGTGCCCGGCGGCGTGTACTTCTATCGCGCTACGCTGGGTGACGTCACCAGAACACGAAGCATGGTGCTCATTCGATGAATTGCACGATGTGTTTGCGTCTGGTCGGCTTCTGCGCCATGACGTCTATGATGACGGTTTCGTCGGTCGCGCAGGATCTCGGTGAAAGACTTCGAAATGTGGGCAATTCGTATGCGGGCGCCTACGTGGAGCCTCTTGTTGACGGCCTCGGTGCCGATCTCAACAGCGGGCTGTTCCAGTCGGTGCACTTCGGTCGAGCGGAGTCAGGCCTCGACGTCTACCTGGGTGTCCGTGCAATGGCGATGCCGCTCGGAGCCGGCGACGATTCGTTCTCACTCACTTACCGGGGAACGGCCGCGCTGGACGTCCGGATCGGGCCATCGATCCGCCGACTCAGGCTGCCGGCCACATACACGGTAGAAGATGCCCCCACGTTTTTCGGTGCGGAAGATCCGGGCGTCACTACGGTGCACGTACGTCACGACACTACGATTAGCTATCTGGGCGTAATCCTACCGGTTTCGATCGATACGACGTTTCAGCGTGAGACGATCGGAGGCGTTACGGAAGGCCTGAACGCGCTCCCGTTTGCGGCGATCCAGGGAGGAATAGGAACGCTGTTTGGAACCAGTCTGATCGTCCGCTGGCTTCCAACGATGGAGGTTGAGGATCTCGGAGACGTGGGGTATTTCGGATTCGGCCTGCGCCACCAACTCGACCGATATTTGCCGCCGCTGCCGATCCGGCTTGCCGTACAGGGTGTCTGGCAGCGCGCCCGTGTGACGGATCCCGCGGACGACGAAGTGCTTACCGCGACCACCTTCGGGGCAAACATCGAGGCAAGCAGGCGCGTCGGGCCGCTTACCCTTTTCGGCGGCATTCAGACGGAGGAGGCCAGACTGCGCGTTCAGTATGATCTCGAAACCGACATCGAGGACGAGGACGTCGTTTTCCCCATCGATCTTGACCTGCGCGCGCAGAACAGGATGCGCCTCGTACTTGGAGCCGATCTTGAAGCAGGACCGGTCCACCTCTACGGCGACGTAAATCTGGGGAGCCGAACGTCGTTTTCCGTAGGACTCGGCCTTGTTTTCAACGGCCCATCGTTATAGCTGGGCGGCGATCCCTACGCCTCCCTCGAATCCGGAGAAGTCCCCCAGCGTGTAGACGAAGCGTAGCAGCAACGACCAATCTTCGTTGATGGCGTACTCCGGCACCGCACCCACGTCGAACACCGTGGTCGCCGGAAAGACCGACGTTTCGTTGAAAAGTCGCGCCTGACCCAGCAGTGTGAGATACGCAGAGCGCGATCCGCGCATGCGAAATGAAAGGTGCCCGAGCATTTGATCCGGTACCATACGCTCTTCTTCGGAAACCAGACCGCCTGCAGCCGGAAGTTCGCCCGGAGCACGCGTTCGATAGCGGGCCAGTATTCGCAGGTCGTTCTCTCCAAAGGGTCGGCGAAGTTGGACTGTTGTGCTGATCTTGCTGCCCGACTGATATCGATCCGTGCCTTCTACAGTATCCATCTGGTAGTGGGCGAACGAAACGTCACCGGCCAGAGACCAGAGATCCGCGATGGCTACGTTCAGACCCCCCGTGACCAGGATCTCATCGCCTGGGTCGTAACTCAGGCCGTCGTCGAGCGGTGTGAAAGCTCCCCGGTAGTGGTACGCGAGTCCGATTCCCACAACCAGCGTCTCGCCCAGCGGCGTTGCCCACGTCAACCCGGGCGCCAGATTAAGACCCTGACCCAGGACGGGCACCCGAAAGTCGAACATGTTCTGGCTTAGCAATACGGACGTCTGAAATTCGTCGCGAGAAAGCTCCCGCTTCCCGCTCGGCAGGTTAGCGGTTAGACTCGCACCGAGACT
>DATKEJ010000085.1:0-11791 GCA_035512315.1 Rhodothermales bacterium
GGGAGACAGGTTCTCCACGTACCAGACGTCGCGGTCGAGGCGCTCGGACCATGTTGTGTTGTTCCGTCCGTTGACCTGAGCCCAACCCGTCAGCCCCGGCCTGACTTGCAGCCGGCGAGCCTGAACTTGCGAGTAGCGTTCATTGTAACGCAGAAGAAGCGGCCTGGGCCCGACGAGGCTCATCTCCCCGCGGAGGACGTTCCACAGTTCCGGCAATTCATCGAGGCTCGTCCGCCGCAGAAATCGGCCGAACGTTGTGAGCCGCTGCTCGTGCGACAATCCCTGACGATCCGCCTCGCTCTCAAGGACCATGCTTCGAAATTTGATCAGGGTAAACGGCCTGCCGTCGATCCCTGCGCGCTCCTGGCGAAACAGGATCGGACGGCCCAGCGTCGCTCTGACTCCGACCGCAGTCGCCAGAACAACGGGGAGGGCGACGACTGACAGCAGCGCCGCACCCGCGACGTCGGCGATCCGTTTGCCGCGCCGGCGATACCACGTGCCGGTTTCGGTCGCCCGATCTGTCATCATCAGTGAAAGAGGTCAATTAAGTCTGATGGCGACAACCCTCGAATGCCGGTTCGGATTCGCTGCGCGCAAAAGATGTCGATCAGGGCCATCTGTACGGCGTGAATCGGAACGGCAATCCAGAACGAACGTGCCCTCCAGACCACGGCCCCGAGCGCAATTCCCCCGACGATTGACAGCATCTGTTCGGGAACAGGCTTGGAGGCATGCAAGAGTGCAAACGGAACGGCCTGAATGAGAATGCTGTAGACTCCGAAAGTGTGAGCGGTGCCAAAGAGCACAAACCCGCGCCAGAGGTACTCCCAGCCAATCCAGTAGAGCAAATAGGTCGCCTCATAGGCGAGAAGCAGCGAGCCGTTCTCAATCCCTCCACGAAAGTGCGGGTATACGCGCTGAAAAGCGTCCTGGCTCGAAAGAATCCAAGTGCCGGCAATGACAAGAGGCAGATAGGCGAACAATGCCTTGAGCGCGAATCTCCAGTCGCCAACTCCGAGTCCTGCTCTGGAGAGTCCGACCCGAAAGACTACGGTCAGAATGAGCGCCGGCGCAACGAATCCAGTCAATCCCTGGACTCCGAACCTCCAGACCCAGCTCGGCAGGTCGCCCAACTCGGTGGAGAAACCGCCCGCGACGACCGCGTAGAAGAATTTCCGCGACCCGACGTTCAAATGGAGGAACACGAAAAGCGGCGCAGCCACCAGCACCGTCGCCGTCTGGCGATCGATCCGCGCACAGGCGCGTCGGAGGCGTTCGAGCTCGGATCGAAGTTGATTCATGGATCGATCACCCTATGGGCAGTACAACAGGCTCGCAAGATACGCAGGGCGTCGAGACCGGACCGGCGATTCAGGCGTTTTTCCCCCTGGCCTCGGCCATGCCCGATACGCCGTCGGCCACAAACCTCTCCGACATACCGCCGACCAGCCGGCGGATGAGTCCCGGTCCCTCGTAAACGAGGCCTGTATACACCTGCACCAGGGCGGCGCCCATATAGACACGAGTCACCGCCTCCTCGACTGAATCGATACCGCCGACGCTGACGATCGGCTTTCTGCCGGAAGTCTCTCTGAAAAGAAATTGAAGCAGCACCCTGGAGCGTGTCGCCAAAGGTCTGCCGCTCAAACCGCCCTGCCCGATTTGCGCGAGAACCGAGGTATCGGTTTGCAGCCCCTGACGCGAAACGGTGGTGTTCGCCGCGATGTATCCGTCCACGTCGTACGACTCGGTAACAGCCAACAGCTCATGGAAACGACCTCCCGCCTTCAAATCCTCGGTCTCGGGCGGCGAGAACTTCACGAGGATCGGAACTCGCCGGTCGGAGCGGTCACGAACGCCCGTTACACCCGCAAGGAGCAGATCGAGGGCGGCTGGATTCTCGAATGTCTTCCCATCGTCGGTGTTTGGGCACGAGATATTCAGCGCAACATAGTCACCGAGAGGAGCGAGGATCGAGAAACTCCTACAGAAATCAGCAACGGCGGTCGGTCCTTCCACGCCGGGGCGATGAGTCTTGACGATGTTCACGCCGAGAGGCGTCGACATCGTGTCTCTGACCGACGCGAGTCGCGCCGCGATCGCAGCGGCGCCGTCGCTGTTGAGGCCCATCCTATTGATGAGGGCCTTGTCCAGAGGAAGCCGAAACGCTCTCGGTTTCGGGTTTCCGGGGGCGGGTTCAGCGCTCACCGATCCGACCTCGACGAAACCGCATCCAATCCGCTCCCAGAAGGGAATGCACTCAGCGTTCTTGTCCAGCCCGGCCGCGATCCCGACCGGGTTCGGGAAGTCGACTCCAAACAGCGACTGTCGAAGCTCGGGTGGGTCGTCGCGACCCCGGGTCGGAAGTTTCTGGATCAGCCTCCCGAGACGGATGGCAACATGATGCGCTCTCTCGGCGTCGAGCCTGAAAAGGAGAGGGCGCACCCAACGATACATGAGCCGTCGATCCTTAGAATTCAGTGCGTTCGAGTTCGAGCAGTCGCTTCACGCGTTCCTCGGTCGGCGGGTGAGTAGAGAACAGGCTCTTGATTTCGCCGCCCAATCCCGCGAAGGGGCTGACGATGAACATGTGAGCCGTGCTCGGATTGGCGTCCATTGGGACCGCCTCCGCTCCGCGCTGAAGTTTCTGGAGGGCGGATGCGAGGGAGCGCGGGCTTCCACAGATGCGGGCGCCGTCGCGGTCGGCCGAGTATTCACGTACTCTCGAAATAGCCATTTGTATGAGCATCGCCGCAATGGGCGCGAGAATCAGCATCAGTAGGCTGCCGACGACATTGCCGCGATCCCGACCGCCGAAGAGTACCCCGAACCGAACCAGCATCGTGATGGAGACGCCGACGGCGGCCGCTATCGATCCGATTAGAATATCCCGATTCTTGACGTGGGCCAACTCGTGCGCGATCACGCCTTCGAGCTCCTTGTTCGAAAGCAGGCGCACGATGCCGCTGGTCACTGCGACCGCGGCGTGCTCCGGATTCCGGCCGGTGGCGAACGCGTTGGGCTGATCCGACGGGACCACAAAAACGCGCGGCATGGGCAATCCGGCCTCCACGCGGAGACGATCCACCATATCATAGAGCTCCGGCGCCTCGGCCCGGCCCACCTCCTCGGCCCTATACATCTTCAGCACCAATTTGTCGCTGAACCAGTAGGAGAAGAAATTCACACCGATGCCGAACAGGAAAGCCAGCACCATGCCCTGCTGACCTCCCAGCATCTGTCCGATCAGCACGAAGAGGACCATCAGCGCTGCCATAAGGGCAGCCGTGCGCATACCGTTCATATCCCTTTATCTCCTTATTCCGGCTGCGAGGCAGCCGGCCTGTCAATCTTACAGTCTTACAGTAGTGGGCGCACGAGGCGCCCGGCGGGGGTATTCAGCGCAAATCGCGTGCCGATTCGGCAATCAGCCGGCAGCCTGAGCCAACCGCGACGGAAGCTGTGCCTTTCTGACGGTCGTCCGTGCGATGCCTTCAGGGACCACGTGTATATCTCCCGCCTCGTTCGGATCGAAGCTGCCCAGCAGCGCTGCGACATCTTCCATCCTTTCCAGATTCATCAGCATTTGCCTGAGCCGGCTCGCGCATCGGAATCCCTTGAAATACCCTCCGTACATCCTTCGCATCTCGAGAACGCCTTTCCGCTCGCCAAGCCAGGCGCATTTCAGCTCGAGATGCTCTCGAACCACCGAAACGCGTTCTTCCCACGACGGCGGGGGCGGAATCTCTCCAGTCGCCATGAAAAACTTCGCATCTCTGAAAATCCATGGATTGCCGATCGCTCCACGACCCACCATGACGGCGTCGACACCAGTCTGATCGAACATCGTGGCGATCTTCTCCGGCGTCGTGGCATCACCGTTTCCGATGAACGGGATGGCAATGCCAGACTCTTCCTTGATTCGTCGAAGCCACGACCACTGGGCCTCTCCCCGATACATCTGAGCACGAGTGCGGGCATGCACCGCCAGAGCGGCGACTCCGGCATCCTCGAGCATACGCGCCACTTCAAGGATCCGGATCGACCGGTCGTCCCATCCAAGTCTCGTCTTCACCGTCACCGGGCGATTAGCGATCGATACGACCGCGTCGGTTATCGCACGCATTCGGGGCATGTCCTTGAGGATGCCGGCACCTCCACCCTTACAGACTACCTTCTTGACCGGGCAGCCGAAATTGATGTCGATCAAGTCAGGCCCCGCCGCATCGACGATACGGGCTGCCTCACGCACCTGATCCACCTCACCCCCGAAAATCTGGATTCCGACCGGGCGCTCGGCCTCATCAAAATCGAGCTTGCGCACCGAGTCGTCGACGTCGTACAAAAGCCCGGACGAAGAGATGAACTCGGTGTAGAGCAAATCCGCGCCGAACCTCTTGCAGAGGATTCTGAACGGCGGATCGCTGACGTCCTCCATCGGGGCGAGGACGATGGGGCGATCAGCGAGTTCGATCGGGCCGATACGCATGCACGATGGGGGCTGGATTGAGGGTCACGCCTCGCCAACGAACGGCATCAGCGTCGGTTCCACTCGACCGGACGCGCAACCTCTCCGCGGGTATGGACGTAGACTCATCACATCCGGCACACCGAACCGCACCGACTGGGACTTATGAGCCTCCTTGAACCTGAAATGATCATCCTGGCCGTCAGCCTGACAGGCCTTCTGAAGCAGGTCCTGATCGTCACCCTGACGGTCTTGAATGCCGTTCTGTCCATCATCGCGACAGTGGCGATCTGGAAGAGTTACCTGATTACGGGCGCCAAGATTCTCTTCACTTTCCTCGTACTGACGCCCATCGTCGGGGTTGTCGTGTACATGCTTTGGGGTCAGAAGAAGGTCAGAGAGGCTGTCTGATCGTTCGCCGATCGCCGGATCAGGTTTCGGCCACGATCCCGTTGGTCCGGTTCTCGCCTATCAGTCCGGCATAGACGGAGGCGGTCCGAACGAGCATTTGACGCTTGCCGAAGTGGTCCACGAACAGTTGCCGTCCTGCATCTCCGAGCCGTTTTCTCAAGTTCGCATCCGCTAGTAGCGCTGCGAGCGCTCTGCGCACGCCGTCGACGTCGCGCGGATTGGTCAGGTAGCCCGTCTCCCCCTCGATTACGGACTCGCGCACTCCCCCGACATCGGTCGCGACGACCGGCAGCCCCGCTCTCATCGCTTCAAGAATCGAGATGGGGAATCCCTCCCACAGCGAGCTGAGCACGAAAAGGTGCGCGCGTGCAAGGAGGTCCGGCACGTCGTTCCTGTCGCCGAGGAATGCGACGCGATCCGCGACGCCGAGCTCGCGACTCAACGCCGCGACCTGCTCCAGACGCGGACCGTCTCCGACCAGCGACAGCGTGAACGCCCCCTCCAAACCGGCGATGGCTCGCAACAGCGTATCATGGTCTTTCTGTTCAAAGAATCGAGCGACCATGATGATGGTCGGCGGATTGCCCCCCTCCGGCGAGGCGCGCAGCGGGATGTCCGGTATCCCGTTGTGAACGGTGGTCATGCGGTCGGCCGGCTGCACATTCCTGGTTATCGCGAGTCCCTTATCGGCATCCGCTACGGTAATCACGTGCTGATTCCTGCAAATCCTCGCTGCAAAGTGCTCGGACAGGAGCCCCATAATTCGCCGCGGGGTGGAGATTCCATGCTCGAAGGCCCAACCGTGAACCGTGAACACCACCGGTACGCGCTCAGCGCAGGCCGCCATCCGTCCGATCAGGCCGGCCTTGGACGAATGGCAGTGAACGATTTCGGGTTTGGTCGCCCGGATGAGACGTCTCAACGCGCGGTAGGCCCGCCAATCGGTAGCGAGCCGTACGGGGCGGACGAGCTCGGGAACCACCCGGGTCTCGATTCGCAGCTTTCGAGCTTCTTCCGTGAGAAAGCCCTCCGCACCGGTTGCGAGGATGGATTCAACTCGATCCGACCATCCCGACATCAGATCGAGCAGGTGGACCTGTGCTCCGCCGTGGTCAGGAGTCGTAATAACGTAGAGGATGCGCACAGGTCAACCGGTCTTGCGTCTGATCAGTGACTCGTAGAGCTCCTCCCATCGATCTAGCACCCGCGGAAGACTGAACTCTTGCTCGACGAAAGCTTGCCCCGCCCGGCCCATTTCTTCACGGTCTTCATCGGACATCGCCATAATTTTCAACATTCCGTCAGCAAGCGCGGCGTCGTCGCCTGGCGGCACCACGATCCCGGTCTTTCCGTGCTGCACCAGTTCGGCATTGCCCCCGACGTCAGTGGTAACAACCGGGAGACGCCCCGCCGAGGCCTCGAGCAACACTATAGGGGCCCCTTCCCACGCCGACGACATCACGTACGCGTCTGCCGAGCTCATGATGGCCGCCACGTCCTTTCGCTCGCCAAGCATCGTGATATCGGTCGAAAGCCCGGCTTCAGAGATCATTCTCTCGATTTCAGCCGTCAGCGGGCCCTTCCCGACGACGAGGAGATGCACGTGCGGGCTCAACTCGAGTACGCGCCGGAACGCTCGCATCAGGTTCGGGTAGTCCTTTGCCGGAGCCATACGCCCTACAGCGAGCCAGGTGAATTTATCCTCGAGGAGGAAGACGCTGCGATACTCGGTCCGCGAGTCATTGTCTCGTGCGAAGCGTGCGGTGTCAAGCCCATTGTACATCAGCAGCGCCCGGTCTGGCGAAACGGCGCGAACCGCCACATACCGGTCGATCGCTCGCCGGCTAACGTTCGTTGTCACGTCGGCGAGGCGGTCTGTGAGCCTGTAAGCGAGCTCAATCCACCTACCTCCTTCTACGATATTGTGCGCCGTGGAAACCTGAATGGGGATCCTGGCCACGAGGGCGGCGATTCTCCCAAGGAAGTTCGCCTTCGCCATATGGCTGTGGAGGACGACCGTGCCGTTCCGTTTGAGACGACTGGCGAGCTTGAACACGGCCATCGGATTCGGAATTTGACCCATGTTCAGCGACGACACCGAGACTCCGGCAGTCTTCAGCTCGTCAACCAGATCCACCGGCGGCAGCATGGAAACGACGTCGACGTCCCACCCCCGAGACTTCATCCCAATGGCGATTCTCGTCAACTGAATCTCGGCGCCTCCCAGGGTCAGCCCGGTTGTGAGGTAGGTGATCGTCTTTTTCAATTCGGGTGTCGCTGCTCCGTCATTTCCTCTGCGGGAATATATCCGCTCCCGGGGCCGTGCGTCAAAAGCATCCGGCTGCGTCGGGAAGTCGTCACGTATCTGTGAGGAGCGCCATGTATCTGCGGACGGCTACCTCCAGGTTGAACGCCGCGAGGTCCTCTTTCGACACAGTCCGTTTCTCCTCTCGCAGGGCCTGAAGAATTGCCGTGGCGAGCGAATGCGTGTCGCCGGCCGGACAAAGCCACCCCAGCTTTCCGTCTTTAAGCAGCTCACGGGGCCCAAACTCGCAATCCGTCGAGACCACCTTCATGTCGAGCGCGAGCGCTTCGACGAGGACGGTCGGCATTCCCTCCCACTTCGAGCTCAAAACAAACATATCCGCCTTCGCCATGTACGCCCACGGATTGTCGACAAAACCCGGCATCGACACGTCGTCTCCCAGGCCAAGCGCCCGAACCTTCGATTCGAGAGCGGCTCGCTCCTCGCCGTCGCCCAGAAAGACGAGCTTCATGGGCTGCCTGGCGCGCGCTTCGCGGAAGGCATCGAGGAGAAGCATGTAGTTCTTTGCGGCTGTTAGCCGACCGACGGTCAGCAGCAGGGGCGTCGATCGATCGCCAAACCACGAATGATCGACGGGCATTCGACTGGTCTCGAAAAGCTCCCTGGTGATCACCGGGTTCGGGATTACCTCGACGATCTCCGGATCCAGATCGGCAATTTTGACAAGGTCCTTCGCCGAACCGGTCGACACTGCGACGATGCGGTGCGCGCGTTTGTACGACCAGTGCGTCAGCCTCGGTACCAGCCGGTCTCTCTTGCGCGGAGAGAACCGGGTGCTCAACGAAAGTGTCGAGTGCACCGTGACGATGATCCTCGTATGAGTTCGCGCGATCTCGTTCGCCCAAAGGGCGACCAGGTTGGCGTGCGCAAGCGCAGAAACGAGAGCAGTGGGCCGCTCAGATCTAAGGTACTTGACCAGGCCGGGGAGGCTCTTAATGACTCGCCGGGCCTTCAGGTCGACAACACGAACCTTAGGCGACACGTGCTTCAGGCGGGGGCCTTTAGCCTCCGCAAGTACGAGATCTACACGGAATCCTTCATCGGCCAACCCGCGTGCGATGTGCAGCATCACGTGCTCGGCCCCGCCCGAGGCGAGGTAGGGCAGGAACAACGCGACATGAGGCGCCGCGTCCGTCGAAACAATCTGACCGTTTGTCGATTCTGCCAAGAACTTGGTACTCGGCAGCCAGCCAGACTGCCTGTCGCTTAATGCAGTGTGATTATTTGCAGGTTGCGAGGGACCCGAGAGTGCCGGAATATACTCAATCGTGTTCGATCCATTATCGCAAGATCGCCCCCGTGAGTCCTAAACGTTCCAATTCGAAAAATCCTCGTCAATTCAGCCTTCGGATCGGCACACTCGCGGGGATCGTCGTCGTCCTCGCCGCCTTGGGCCTGACTGCCTGCTCACGGAACACCGGGCGTACCCCAGACGACCAAGCCGAATGGAAAGGTGCGACGGTGATGATAGGGATCGACGGGATGCGATGGGATTTCCCGAAGGCGTTCGCGCTCCACTCCATGAGCGAGATCGCCGACGACGGCGTCAGAGCCGAAGCATTGATACCCGTGTTCCCCACCAAGACGTTTCCAAACTTCTACTCGCTCGCCACCGGACTCTTCCCGAACCACACGGGGATTCTCGACAATACTATGTACGACCCGATGTTCGATGCCCGGTTTCGGATGGGGGACACGTCTGCGGTACGTGATGGAAGATGGTGGGAGGGAGAGCCGGTCTGGGTCACCGCCGAGAAGCAAAACAAGAGGGCGGCTGTATACTTCTGGCCCGGATCGGAAGCGGAGATCTCCGGGCGCCGTCCCACGTTCTCCATGCCATACGATGGCTCGGTCTCGAACGATGAGCGGGTCGAACAGGCGCTTCGTTGGTTGAGCTTGCCGCCGGGCCAACGGCCGAGTCTCATCCTCCTTTATTTCTCCACCCTAGACGATGCCGGCCATCGACATGGCCCCGACGCCCCCGAAACAGCGGCTGCCGCTCGTGAAGTCGATGCTCTGGTCGGGAAACTCACGTCGCAACTGACGCAGCGGGGGTTCGGCGACACGGTAAATCTCGTCATCGTGTCGGACCATGGATTCTCAGCGCGCTCCAGTGACCGCGTGGTCTATCTAGAAGATTTCGTCGATGTTAAGTCCGCGGGCATTCTGTCGCTTGGTCAACACGTAACACTGTGGCCAAAACCGGAAGCCGTCGACTCCGTATACTTCGCCCTCGCCAACGCCCACCCTGAGCTCATGGTCTACAAACGTGAGAATCTGCCGCCCCGTCTCCATCTTGCGGGCCACCGTCGCACGCCGCCCATTGTCGCAGTGCCCTCGCCCGGTTGGTCCGTATCGACGCGCCGTACCGGTCAACGGCCCCAACGGTTTTCAGGCGGTGCACACGGATACGACAACATCGAGCCCGACATGCACGGCGTATTCATCGCCGCCGGTCCTGCGTTCCGAACCGGAGTCCGAATCGACAGTCTCAGGGCAGTCGACGTCTACAACATCGTCACTCGGTCAATCGGGCTTGAACCGGCGCCGAATGACGGCGATGCGTCCATCATCCCCCGCCTTCTGATGAACTAAGACGCCTGATGGCCACGCTTCATCGACTGAATCCGTATCTCTGGAAGTACAGGCGCCTGCTGGTGCCGGGCCTCTTGTTCACGATGATCTCGGCCGGCTTCACAGTCGCCGTGCCCATGGTCGTCCGGCAGGCAGTGGACGCGATTCCCCGAATGGTGGCGCTCCATGGTCTTTTTGCCAGCACGCCGGCGGCCGATATCCTTTACGAGCCGTTCTTTACCGCATTGCTCTACTATGGCGCTTTGATTCTCGCGCTCAGCCTCGCCAGTGGTCTCTTCCTGTTCCTGATGCGTCAGACCGTGGTCGTCTCGTCTCGCCACATTGAGTACGACTTGCGAAATGCGCTTTACGAGCATGTTCAGAAGCTTTCGGCCGACTTCTTTCAGCGATTTACGACGGGCGACGTGATGACGCGCTCGACGAGCGACATCGAGCACGTCCGCCAGTACGTCGGACCCGCACTGATGTATGCGACCCGGTCCATTGTGATCACGGTCGCAGTCCTGAT
Source organism: Rhodothermales bacterium (assembly GCA_035512315.1). Lineage (GTDB taxonomy): Bacteria > Bacteroidota > Rhodothermia > Rhodothermales > DATKEJ01 > DATKEJ01. The sequence continues at coordinate 10,312 of DATKEJ010000085.1, forward strand.
CGTGATGTTCGTGATTTCGCCGGTCTTGACTCTCTGGGCACTCATGCCCATGCCGCTCCTCGCCATTGCGATCTTCTTCATGTCGGGGATGATTCACTCGAGGAGCGACGCACTGCAGAAGCAATACTCGCGCCTGACGAGTCGCGTGCAGGAAGTCATCTCCGGAATCAGGGTGATCAAGGCCTACACACGTGAAGCGTTCGAAGCATCCGTTTTTGACGAAGAGAGCGACGTGTACCGCGCTCGGGCGCTGGCGCTCGCAAGGGTCGATGCGGCGTTTCGTCCGATCTTCGTTCTGATCATCGGCATGGCGGTGATTCTGATCGTCTGGGTCGGCGGCTTGCAGGTCATGCAGGGCAGGATTACGATTGGCAACATCGCCGAATACATCATCTACGTCACGATCATGACCTGGCCCGTGGCGGCGTTGGGGTTCGTCCTGAACATGATCCAGCGCGCCGAGGCGTCCATGAGTCGACTGTGCGAAGTGCTGGATACGGAACCGGCGATCCGGGATGGCGCGGAGACCGACTGGGGCGTCACCGAGCTCGAGGGCTCGATCGCGTTCGAGAATGTATCGTACCGCTACGACCCCGAGGCGGAGCCCGTGCTCCGAGACGTTAGTTTCGAGGTCCGTGAGGGGGCCACGCTGGGCATCGTGGGACGCACAGGGTCCGGCAAGAGCACCCTGGTGCGAATGCTTCCGAGACTTCTGGATCCCGATGAGGGCAGAATCTTCGTGGGCGGACACGACGTCCGCAGCGTTCCGCTGCACGTGCTGAGAGCGACTATGGGATACGTCCCGCAGGAGGCTTTTCTGTTCAGCGAAGGCATTGGAGAGAATATCGCGTTCTCCTCCCCGGGAGCCTCCCCCGAGGCGATCAAACTTGCAGCCGAGGAGGCGGATCTCACCGAAAATGTTGCCGAGTTTCCACGGGGATTCGATACGCCTGTCGGAGAGCGCGGGGTCACGCTCTCAGGCGGGCAGAAGCAGCGAACCGCGATCGCGCGCGCGCTCCTTTCGAAACCTCGCATCGTTGTCTTCGATGACGCGCTTTCGGCCGTCGACGCTCAGACCGAGGAGAACATCCTTGCCTCACTCCGAGAATACAAAGGGCGGCACACGCTGGTGATCGTGAGCCATCGACTCTCCGCGGTGCAGGACGCCGATCTGATCATTGTCCTCAATGAGGGCAGGATCGTTCAGCGTGGGTCCCATGCGGATCTGATGCGACTGAAAGGACTTTACGCGGATATGTGGAGGCGCCAGCAGTTGGAGGAAGAAATCAAAGCATTGTAGCCGGTGGCAGAAGAGCAGACAGAAAAGGAAGCGGAAAAGACTCCGGTCTACGACGGGCGACTGTTTGGTCGAATTCTGTCGTTTCTCGCTCCGTACAGAGGTTGGGTCACGCTGGCATTCGTTCTTTCGGTATTCGCCGCGTATCTGGGACCGGTGAGGCCGAAGCTGATTCAGGTCGCG
>DATKEJ010000086.1:0-21021 GCA_035512315.1 Rhodothermales bacterium
AAAGCGATGCAAGAATGACGACCATAGCGATCGTGACCGCGATGATCGTGAACGCCCTCAAGTTCTGCTGCACCCTCGCCAGGAGTGGCCGGTTAAAGATCACCTCTTCCACGCCGGGCTGCTCGTAAACGAACGATACGAGCCCGGACAGCTCCTCGACGGTGGCGAATTTTGGATTGACGTGCACCTTGAGTGACGGAGGTAGGAATGACTCGCCGATGAAGACGTCGCCCTCTTCGCCGAACTCCTCTTTGAAGATGATCTCAGCCTGCTCGCGGCTGATGAACGCGACCGAGTCGACCGCGGGATGCTGGCTGATCATTGTCTGGATGATGGGAGCGCGCTCCTCGCCGGCGTCAGTGAGGAACACCTCGATTTCGCCTACCTCCCGTTTCAGCCAGTCGGTTACCCCGTCGGCATGGTATCCTAACAGCCCGAATGCTCCGATCAGGGCAAGTGTGACCACGATCGCGCTCGTCGATGCGAACGTTGAAAACTTCGCCCGCCGAAAACTGGCGATTCCTTCCTTGATCGTGTAAGGAACATTCATCCTTTACTCCAGACTGAGTGAATCTAAAATGCGCCACCTGCTCAATCTACCATCGGTCCCACCGGATAAGAACCCAGCACCTTCACGTAGGCCGCAATCTCCTCCAGATGATTGAGCGCTTTCATCACCGGCCCTTCCCCAAGTCTCCCCCTGAAATCGAGGTAAAATAAGTATTCGAATGGACTTCCAACTAACGGCCGGCTCTCTATCTTAAGCAAATCGAGCTCGCGCAGAGCAAAAATCGCAAGACTCTTATAGAGCGCGCCGGGGACGTTGTTGCGCATTGCGTAGACGATCGACGTGCGGCACCCGGCGTCTCCGGAGCACGTGGCAAGAGCCGGCCCCCTCGTCAATCGCAGGAAGCGCGTGTAGTTTTCGTGATTGCTCTCTATGCCGCGGGCGGCTATGTGCAGCCCGTATTCCGCCGCCGCGGCTTCGCTCGCGATTGCCGCCCGATCTCGTCGTCCATCGGCGGCGATTTGCTTTGCCGCTCCAGCAGTATCGTAAGCCGGTACGATTTCAGCGGCCGGAAGCGAGCGGGCGAGATATTCCCTGCACTGACCGATCGCCTGCGGATGCGAGAGCACGGTCTTGATGCTCTCGAGCTCAACTCCGGGGAGGACGAGCAGATGGTGACGGACGCGGAGTTTCAGTTCACCGACGATATGGACGTCATGCTCGCGCAATAGATCATAATTCGTATGGACGCTTCCAAACAAGGAGTTCTCGATTGGAACGACCGCCTCATCGATCGTTTCGGCCGAAAGGGCATCGAACAGCGCTTCGAAGGTCGCCTTCGGCACGGCCTCGAATGATTCGTCCGCGTAAAAATGATTCGCCGCCAGTTCGCTGAAAGCGCCAATCTCGCCCTGGAAACCGATTCGAGTCACTTGCTTTTTTCGCAATCGGATTTTGGATCAGAACTACATCTCACTCGGAGCCGAAATGCCGAGGATACCGAGGCCATTCCTCAAGACGATCCGCGCAGCGCCGGCAAGACGCATTCGCGCCGATGCCAGGTCTGAAGCCTCGCCGATGATACGACAACTGTCGTAAAACGACGTGAACGCCGTTGCTACGTCGTTCAGAAAGTTGATGAGCCTGTGCGGCTCGCGCGCCGATGCCGCCCTGGCAACCCGGTTCGGAAAATCAAGAAGCGCCTTTATCAGGGCCAGCTCGGCCGGATGCGTCAACACGGACAGGTCGACTTCGTCGTGGAACGAGAATCCGACCTCCTGCGCCTTCCTCACGATCGAGCAGATGCGCGCGTGCGCGTCCTGCAGGTAAAAGACCGGGTTCTTTTCGCGGGCCTCCTTTGCCAGATCGAGATCGAAATCGAGGTGCGTGCCCGGCGCGCGCATCAGAAAGAAAAACCGAGTTACGTCAGCGCCTACTTCATCGATCAGTTCGTCGAGCGTCACATACGTCGCCTTGCGCGTACTCATCTTGACAGGGGCGCCGTTCTTTACGAGCGTCACGAACTGATAGATTACCACGTCTATCCCGCTTGTATCGTAACCAAGCGCCTGAAGTCCGCTGATCACGTCGGGGTACGTGGCGATGTGGTCGGCGCCGAAGACGTCGAGGACCAGGTCGAAACCACGATCCAGCTTGTCGGCATGATATGCAATGTCAGGAAGCCGGTACGTGGGCTCGCCGGTCGACTTGATCAATACGGTGTCGGTTTCCTTCCCGAACTCGGTCGTCTTGAACCAGATCGCACCGTCTTTGTCGAAGGCCAGTCCGACCTCCCGCAGCCGGCGAATGACGTCGTTGATCCGGCCGTCCTCGTAAAGGGAACGCTCGTTGAATCGACGAAGGTGCGTGATGTCTATGGAAATACGACTGAGCGTGTCATAGATCTCGCCGAAAATCCGATTCTGCGCGAACTCCTGAAACAGATCGTTGTCGGCTGCGGAGAGCGTGTCTGCAGGCGCCTGCAGAACCAGATCACGGGCAATCTCCGTGATATAGTCGCCGAGGTAGCCATCCTCTGGAAAGTCTTCAGGGACGACTACCGTCTCCTCGTCTCCGACCTTCAGGTCCTTCACAGGCCGCTCGGCATCAATGATGGAGAGAGCACGCGCCCGGACGGACTGCGCGAGCACGCGCATTTGGCGCCCCCCGTCGTTGAAATAGTACTCGCGTTCGACTTTGTAGCCGGTCCACGAGAGCAAGTTCGCGATCGTATCGCCGAGGACCGCATTGCGGCCGTGTCCAACCGTCAGAGGGCCTGTCGGATTGGCGCTTACGAATTCGACGATTGCACGGAGGCCTGCATGGTGGCTCGATCGGCCGAAATTGACGTCTTCATCGAGAATGGCCGCCAGCTGAGCGTGGAGCCAAGGGTTAGCAAACCGGAAGTTCAGGAACCCGGGACCTGCGATTTCGACTGATGCTATTCGCTGCCGGTCGAGATCAAGGCGATCTATGATTTCCGACGCGATTTGCCGTGGAGCCTTTCGAAGCGGCTTCGCGAGCTGAAGCGCCACGTTCGTAGCGAGGTCGCCGTGCTCGCGGTGTGTCGGGGTCTCCAGTTCGATCACGAGGTCGCCCGGCACATCGCCGAAACCGGCGATTACGGAAATGAGTGCCTCTCTGAGATAGTCGCGCATGAGCTGGTTGATATCTGTGCGGCACCGTGAAAATAACCGACCGTGCCGCAACTGTTTCAGGCGCACAAAGGTACGTCGCCGCCACCAGTCTCCGTGCGTTATCTTACAAGGCTTCGCACCGAACGAAGTCCATCAGAATCAGAGGCGTCATTGATTGCCCTTTCGAGCTCGACACGGCCGTAGGGTCGATTACTCCTGCCGGAGCCAACGTCACGTCCCCATTTTTCGGCCTTTCATCGGGCTATTCCTCCGTTTCCACGCTCGAATCGGGCAGGGGATACTGGGTTGCGGTAGATTCCGACGGGACGTTGGAATTACCGTAATCATGATCCTCAGGGAGAAGCTGCCGCCATGTTGTCGTCACAAAACATCGCCGTAATTGGCGCCGGAAACATCGGCCAGGCGTTGATTGGAGGTTTGCTTAGAGGGGGCGGGGTCTCCCCAAGCCAGATTCGGGCCACGCGCAGGAATCCCGATGCCGTCCATCTCCTCGAGGACCGCTTCCCCGGGATCGATGTGGGCACTGACAACGAGTTGGCCGTTAAGGACGCGTCGATTGTCGTTCTGGCCATCAAGCCTCAAAATGCCCGGACCGTGCTGACGTCGCTCATCGGGAAACTCCCGAGGGACGTCTTGTTCATCTCCACGCTTGCGGGCATCACGACGGACGTGATCGTCGACGCTTTGAACAAGGACATTGCGGTGGTGAGGACGATGCCCAACACCCCCGCACTTGTGGACGAGGGCGCCACGGCCATTGCCGCTGGGAGATTCGCTAACGATCGACATCTCGGCCTGGCGCGTGCGATCTTCGAGGCGGTTGGGAAGGTCGAGGAGGTCCCTGAGTACCTCATGGATGCAGTCACCGGCCTTTCGGGAAGCGGCCCGGCGTACATCTACATGGTGATCGAGGCGTTGACCGACGGGGGTGTGAAGCAGGGACTCCCGAGACCGACGGCGCTTCGGCTCGCGGCACAAACCGTGCTTGGCGCGGCCAAGCTCGTGATTGAGACGGGGCGCCATCCGGCCATTCTCCGAGACGAAGTCACCACGCCGGGAGGAACCGCCATCGCCGCCGTCGCAGAATTGGAAAGTCACGGTTTGAGGACGATGTTGATCAACGCCGTCGCTACGGCGACCCAGCGCAGCCGTGAGCTGAGCAACCCCTCCGATTGACCCTCTTGGCCCGGCGGGAAGTGGAACAAGGTCTGAGCATCAAGGTTGTACGGTCGCCTCGTGAATACCTTGAATTGTGCTCATAATTCCGGCAATTGATCTGCAGGGTGGGATTTGCGTGCGGTCGCGCCCCGGAGGCCCACCGAGCCCGACGGGCTACTTCGACGATCCCGTCCAAATGGCAAAGCTGTGGCGCGTGCTCAACGCGAAGGTCCTCCACCTCATGGATCTGGATGCCTTGCGCCGCGATGTGGTACAGGACGTCGCTACTCTCAAAAAAATCGCCGAAGTTTGCGACGCGGTCGATATTCCCGTACAGGTTCGCGGCGGGATCCGGACGCTCGATGATATTCAACGGCTTCTCTCGCTCGGCGTCTATCGCGTCGTGCTTGGCTCCGCGGCGAGCCTCGACCGGCGTTTGGTCAGTGATGCCCTCGACGCCTTCTCTGCCAGCAGGATCGTGGTGGCGGTGGACGTCAGGCACGGGGCCGTTGTCTACGAAGACGCGCTGGATGCACCCGAACTCGACCCTGTCGACTATGCGCTCGATCTCGAGGCTCTGGGATGTGGGCGAATCGCGGTGACTGACATGGATCGGGCCGGATCGAGGGACGGAGTCAACGTGCCCCTACTGAGGGGCATCGCCGAGCGCCTCACGTCGACGAAGATCACGGCCGCGGGCGGCATAGCCGGTTACCCGGATCTGGTGGAGTTGATGGCGCTTAGACCGCTCGGAGTCGACTCAGCGCTAATCGAACGAGCCCTGTACGAGAATGCTTTCCCTTGCCAGCAGTTCTGGTGCTGGCACGATCCGCAGCAGGTTGATCTGGATGCGTTCTCGACGGCGAAGCTTAAGGGGGAATAAACGCTAAACGCTAAACGAGAACCGAGAAACGCCCCAGGGGGCGCCTCTTGCGTTTCGGTCTGTCTGCTCGGCCGGGTCCTGCGACGAGGTCTGACTGAGTGGATACTTTGCTCGAATTACCCCATCTTCGGCCCAGCGATTGTGGGCAACACCATCCTCCGATCTCGATCCTGAGTTTCAGGGCGTCGTCGAAGGCGGCTTGATCAACCCCGTCCGGCCGCACGTAATCACCTTCTATACCAAAGCCATTGCAGCACACGTTGACGGAATTTACAGCGAGGGTTTTTGAGGAGCGATTTGGAGAATCTGGAGAGCAGCGCCTCGCCATCGCGCCGGGACGGGTAAACTTAATCGGCGAACATACCGATTACAATGACGGATTCGTGCTCCCAATGGCCATCGAGCGGTACGTGGCCGTTGCGGTTAAACGGGTCAGCGGAGGGGATGTCCGGGTCTGGAGCGAGCACTTTCAGGAGACGGCCACCTTCACTCCCGACGCACTCGAACCGGGAAGTGTGACGGGGTGGGCTGCTTATCCGGCAGGCATGTGTTGGGCAATGCGACAGCGCGGCCATCGACTCACGGGTATGGAGGCGGCAGTCGCGGCTGATATACCCATCGGGGCAGGCGTGTCATCCTCAGCTGCACTGGAGGTCTCGTTCGGGCTGGCCCTGTCCGAGACGAATGGACTGAACCTGGATCCGTCCGAGATCGCCGAGATCGCCCACGTTGCTGACAACGAGTTTGTCGGAATTCCATCCGGCATAATGGATCAGTTCGCGAGTGCGATGTGCCGGAAGGGTCACGCCCTGTTGATCGACTGCAGGACGAGAGCGTCCGAGCCCGTTCCGATTCCCGATCACGTCGTCTTCGTCGTGATGGACACCGGCCGGCGACGAGGCCTGGTCGATTCGGAGTACGCCGACCGCGTAGCCGCGTGTCGCCGAGTTGCCGAGGCTGTACGTGCCCTGCGGCCGGATGTCACGGCCCTGCGCGACGCAACGTATGACGATCTTGCGGCCGTCCGCAGCCGCGTAGGCGAAACGGACCATCGACGGGCGACTCACGTCATCAATGAGAATGGCCGGACGCTGGAAGCGTGCTCGCGCCTGCGGATGGGAGATGCGGCCGGATTTGGCGCTTTGATGGTGCAGTCGCATGAGTCTCTCAGAGATCTTTACGAGGTGTCGTGCCTTGAACTCGACGTAGCCGTCGAGCTTGCTCTAGGGCACGAAGGATGTTTGGGCGCGAGAATGACCGGCGGGGGATTCGGAGGCTGCGCAATCGCTATGGTGGCCGCGGGCGCGGCCGAAGACTTCGTTGCATCCGTAGCGCCCAAGTACGCGGAACGAACAACGTTCGACGGCACGTTTTTTCCCGTCAAACCGGCCGGCGGAGTACGTGTCGCGTCGCAATTTTCAATGAACAAGTCTGAAGGTTAAGAGATGCTGGAAAGTGGTTTTTTGGGATCGGAGCTTCTCTGGGGAGTGAAGGGCTGGCAGATGATTCTGGCACTGCTGCTCTTTATTGTGAGCTTCTTCGCTAAGGGTGTTATCAACGCCTTTTTTCATGGATGGCTGAAGAGTCGAAGCGCGAAGACGGCGGTTCTGTGGGATGATGATCTTGTGGAGCTCGCGCCGACTCCGCTGACGCAAGCGCTGCGAATACTGCTCTGGTACGGCGCGGCTATCACGATGTCGTTGCCGCAGGCGCCTGCCAACGTCCGGTTGTGGGTGCTGCAAGGCCTGGAGATCGCGCTCTGGATAGCGCTCATTTGGGTCTTCTTCCGCATGATAGACGTCTTCTCGCGCGTCATGGAGCGCATCGCTGCACGGACGGAGACGAAGCTGGACGATCAGATTGCCCCCATGGCCAGGAAGGCGCTGAAGGTTTTTTCCTCCATCGTGTTCGTGATCATGTTCGTGCAGAACATGGGAATAGAAGTCGGCAGCCTGCTGGCAAGCATAGGGATCGGCGGACTCGCGCTAGCGCTCGCGGCCAAAGACACCGTGGCGAACTTCTTTGGCTCTATCCTGATTTTTGTCGATCAGCCATTCCAGATCGGCGACGTCATCGAGGTTTCGGGGCAGGAGGGCGTCATCGAGGAGGTTGGCTTCCGAACTACGTTGATTCGCAAATTCGACAAGTCCCTTCTGATCATCCCGAACCAGACATTTACGTCGAGTCCCATCACCAACTTCTCGAGACGGTCGATGCGTCGCATCGTGCTCACGGTCGGTCTGACCTATGACACGACGCCTGATCAGATGCGGGCATTCACCGCGGCTGTCAAGGCCGAGCTCTCAGAGCATGAGGGGCTCGATCAGGTATTTCATGCCGCCGTGTTCGAAGCTTTCGGAGACTCAAGCCTGAACGTGAAGATTATCGCATTCTCGAAGAGCAACGACTTTATCGAGACGGCTATCACGCAGGAGACACTCATGCTGCGAATCATGGACATCGTCGCCGAACAGGGACTCGAGATCGCGTTCCCGACGAGGACGGTGCATGTGGCGGGCGCAATGTCTGAACGTCCGAGCGTCTGAACGGGCGGGGTCTGCCTGCTTGCGCCAGAAAGTAACCTCCCCCGGCTGCGCGCCGCCCTTGGAGTGACTTTCGGCGCTTAGCCGCCCCCTCCGGCGGGGGACCACGTCAAGAGTGGGACCTCGGACTATTTAATGAGCAACTTCAGCTCTTCGACCCGTCTCACCGTCTCTTCGCGGTCGAGGTTGCGATACTGCTCCGGGAGCATGCTCTTTGACGTGCACTCAAGAACGGCTGCGAGGTTCTGCATCTCCACCTCAAGCGGGTAGGTGGGAGGGATAAAATCTAGAACGACTTCATCGAGGATCTCGGCAGTCACAACCGCGTCGGCTTTGTCGGCGCTCTTGGCATTCGACACGGCGCGGAACTTGGCTCGCGTAAGTATGGCTTCCATGTCGGCTCCGCTGAACGTCCGCTCCAGGAGGCTTTCCGGAACGTGCTTTATGCTGAAGTCGACCTTCGTCTTCTTGAGCATCACCTTCAGGAGCTCCTCGCGCTCGGCTCTGGTCGACGGGTAGAAGAGCGCGATATGTTCTTCGGCTCGTCCCTGCCGCTTCAGGTCGATGGGCATCAAGTCGGGTCGAGCTGTAACGAGGAACCAGATGATCCGGCCGCGATTCGCCGTGTTGCTCATGAATGAGGCGATCTGGCCGAAAACCCGCTTGGAAACGCCAGAATCGCCCTCTGCATCCCTGTTCCCGAGCGCGGCGTCGGCCTCGTCGATCATGACGGCGACCGGCGACATGGCATCAAGCAAATGGAGGATCTTCTCGAGATTGCCCTCGGTGACGCCCTGCCATTGAGATCGAAAATTCTTCAGCTTGACCATCGGCACGCCGATCTCGCCGGAGAAGCACGTGATCATGAACGTTTTACCGGTCCCGACCGGACCCGAGACGAGATATCCCATCGGCATGACGTCGCGCCGGCCTTTCTTAAGGGCCGTAGCGGCCTGTCGCAGGTGCGTCTTGGCCTCCACATGGCCGGCCACGAAGTCGAGGTTGAACTCCGACTCGACAAACTCAAGCATCCCGTAGGCTTCCGCCTCGATGATCTCCTTTTTCCGGTCAGAAAGCTTCTCGAACGTCAATCTGACGTTATTCTCGACCACGTCGGCCAGGAGGGTACGAAGTTGAGAAAGCCCGACACCGGCCATGTTTTTGGCGAGCACCGTCTGGCTCACCTCCGAGTTCCTCGACAAATTCTGGCCCTTCAAAAAGTGGCGGATGTACGCCAGTCGCTTTCGTTCGTCAGGTATCGGTACAAGGACCTCGGCAGTCGACGGACTCTGTACGAGCTGCTGATTCAGGTCGTTGAGGTTCTCGGCGAGGAGAACGACCGTGAAGTCACTCCGGACGAAAAGCGGGTCATGGCCCCACTTCTGCAGGAATACCAGCGCGTTGCGATCCTCCGTCGAGTACATCGATGCCTCGGCCATCGGGACGACGGTTTCGGCGTAATCGATAATGCACGCAATCCGCTTCCCGTCGGCAAGACGAAGGCGAAAGAAATTCTCCAATACCGAGAATACCCGGACGGGGTCTTTCGGAATCTTCCGGGCAAAATCGGTCCCGAAGATCGTGTCGTAACCCGAAAGGGCGCGGTTGAAGTCCTTCTGCGATTCTATGTCAGCGAAGTGAATGCCCGCCGATCGGTCGTAGAAGAGGACGATGTCGCGGCTGGCGAACAGGTCCTTCGCCAGGAAGTCACGCATGGAAACGTATGCCTCCTTGCCGTCGGCGCCTTCAGTGGCGACGAGATCGCGCACATTCCCATGCACGATGAACAGGTTGAGCGTCTTCGTGAAATACTTGCGCGCGAGGGTCTTCGCCCACTCGGGGTAATGCGCGATGTATTTCTCGAGGCCGTTTTCGCGGGCTTTCGCCTTCGCAGACATCGAGGCCGTTTTCGCCATGAATTTGAGCTGAGGGTCGAGCAGACAGGCTCACGCGACCGTTATCGCCTCATCCAGATACACGTCCTGTATCGCGTTCAGAATCTCAACTCCGTCGGACATCGGTCGCTGAAACGCCTTCCGCCCGGATATGAGGCCCATCCCGCCCGCACGCTTGTTAATGACGGCGGTTCTAACCGCCTGTTGCAGGTCATTCGAGCCTGAGGCTCCACCCGAGTTGATCAGTCCAACGCGACCCATGTACGAGTTCATAACCTGGTAGCGCGTAAGGTCGATCGGATGATCAGTCGCAAGGTCGGTGTACATGCGCTCGCTATACTTGCCGAAGGACTTCCCGTTCTTGTTCAGCGCCGAGTAACCGCCGTTTGACTCCGGCTGCTTCTGCTTGACGATGTCGGCCTGAATGGTGGCGCCGAGGTGATTGGCCTGGCCGGTCAGGTCGGCGCTTCCCTCGTGATTGACGCCCTCAACTTTAAACGCCGAGTTGCGAACGTAGCACCAGAGAATCGTGTGCATGCCGAGCTCGTGCGCATGCGAGAAGACTTCTGAGATCTCCTGAAGCTGGCGCGTAGACTCGGCCGAGCCGAAATAGATGGTGGCTCCCACCGCAACGCATCCCATGTCGAATGCGTTATCTACCTGTCCGAAGAGCACCTGGTCGTAAACGTTCGGGTACGACAGCAGTTCGTTGTGATTGATTTTCAGGACAAACGGGATCTTGTGCGCGTAACGTCTCGCCACGCTGCCGAGAACACCGAATGTGCTCGCGACGCCGTTGCATCCGCCTTCGATAGCCAGCTCAACGATCTTCGACGGATCGAAGTAGATTGGATTAGGTGCGAATGACGCCCCGGCAGAGTGTTCGATGCCTTGATCCACTGGAAGGATCGAGACGTACCCCGTACCGGCCAGACGGCCATGGTTCAGTAGCGACGCGAGCGACCTGAGCACGGCCGGGGTGCGATCGGTGTCCATCAATACCCTGTCGATGAAATCGGGTCCCGGAAGGTACAGCTGGTCCTTTGATACGGTATTGCAGGTATGCTCGAGCAAATAGGATGCCTCGTCACCGAGGATGTCGGCAACGCTCGTGAGGGTCAGTTCACTCATGGTCGATAGTCAGGTTCGGGCTCATTTTCAGTGGAATCGACAAATTACCAATCGATACAGGGAAAGTCTGTGCGAACCTTGCGAAATACTTACCTCAGACAGCCCTGATCTCAGGCGGGATGGATGCCGGGTCTCGGAGGTAATCTGAGAGGTTCGCTCCGATCAAGCTGCTCATGAGAATGCCCTTGGATCCAAGTCCCGTAAAAACCCACAGGTTTCCCGATTTATCGACCGGGCCCACGACCGGAAGCCTGGTGCCCGGCACGGTCACCCTGATACCGACCCACGCCCTCTTGATTGGGGCAACCCGAACGACGGGAAGAAGCGTCGCCGTTTTGCGGATTATCTCCTCGGATTCATCGGCCGACGGGGTGAGACCTTCGAACGTGTGCCTGAACGTGCTGCCGAGAATCAATCGCTTTGCGTAGCGAACCACGTAGCCGGCGCCCGACAGACAGGGAAATTCCGTCGTCAAATCGGCCGGAATAGGGGTTTCGACAAGCTGGCCTCTGATCGGATGCAGCTGCATCGAGGCAAGCTGAGGCCAGAATCGAAAGTCGCCTCCAGGACAGAGAATCACCTTCCGGCTGCGGAAGTCCTCGGTCTCGGCCCGGACGATCAAAGTCTCCCCGTCGGGCGTGATCTGACGCACGAGGCATCCCGTCTTGATTTCACAACCTCGCTCTTCCGCAGCTCTAGCAACGCCGCGCACGAAAGGCTCCATCTCGAGTGCGCCTCCGCGATGCACGTACAGGGCTCCGTTGGAGGCCGAAACCGCAGGCCAGCGTTCATTGACGGCGTGAGCCTGGAGCCACGACGCGTCGTCGGGGAAGCTTCGGGCGACGTCGCGAAAAAGCAGCTTCTGCGGAAACGCGGCGGCGGGGCGCAGTACTCCCGACTGCTGGAAGTAAGCGGTCATCTTCGTTTCGGCGATCAACCGCTCAACCGCCTCGAGCGCCTCCTGCCAACGCCAGACCGGGTTCGCCTTACGAGACATGAACGGGTTTACCAGACCCGACAGAGCCCCGGATGCCCCCGAACCGATCTTGTTCTTCTCCAAGAGCAGCGTGGATCCCCGGTCCGCCAGATAGTACGCGGAAACCGATCCTGCTAAACCGCCCCCAATTACGATGTGCTCGTACGAACCATCCATGCAACTATTCGTACATTGAGGACGCAACATACGACAAGTTGCAGAACTGTTGGGGGTGTCCCGAAAGGATCGGGTCTGAGAACATACCCCATGAACCTGATCCCGGCGATTCGGGCGGAGGGAAACAGTAGTATGACACATCCTATCGATACCGCAATCGTTGGCGGGGGCGTCATCGGTCTTTCCATCGGATGGAGACTGGCCCAATCCGGACAGCACGTAGCGATAATCGAGCGCGCAGAGGCAGGGAAGGCGACCTCCTGGGCCTCCGGCGGCATGCTGGGGAACGATGCTGAGATCGGCTTCGAAGAACTGGAGGTTTACCAGCTTGGCGTTGCAAGCGTCGCTCTCTGGCCCGATTTCGTACGCGAACTCGAGGCCGCGACGGGCATCGACATTGGATACAGAACGGAAGGGACGCTCATGGTGGCCGACGACGCAGACGGCGCCGCCAATCTGCGGCGGATCTATCGGTTCCAGCAGGAGCAAGGCGTTCCGGTAGAGTGGATCTCCGTGTCCCGGGCACTCGAGCTCGAGCCGATGTTGACGCCTCGACTTACGGCCGCCGTTTTGTCGGAATCCGACCGGCAAGTTGATCCGCGACTCATGGTCACTGCGCTGCGAAAGGCGTTCATCGGAGAGGGCGGCACTCTCATGGAGCACAGTCGCGTCAGCCGAATCGAGTCGACCGGATCCGTCATGGCCTGCATCGTTGACTCGTCTGAGCCGGTTCTCTCCGATCGTGTGGTTCTGGCGGCCGGGCCGTGGTCGTCGTTGATCGAAATGGAAGGCGTTGAGGCTCCGCCTGTCCGACCGGTGAAAGGGCAGATGATGGAGCTCCGCATGCTGCCCCGACTCGAAATCACGCACGTCATCAGGGGGAAGGGCACCTACCTTGCTCCGAAAAGAAACGGCCGGCTTCTGGTTGGATCGACCAGTGAGGAGATGGGATTTGACGAGACGGTCACGGCGGGAGGGCTGTACGAGCTCCTGGAGAAGGCGTGGCGGTTGATTCCGGGAATCTATGATATGCCCGTAACCGACTCGTGGGCGGGTCTGAGACCCGCCTCTCCGGATCACGCCCCGCTCATCGGCTTCGCTGACCATCCGAACATTCTGTGGGCGACCGGCCATCATAGGCACGGGATCCTGCTTGCGCCCGTCACGGCCGCGGCGGTCGCCGACTTGCTGCTGCGGGGAACGACCGAAATGCCGATCGCCGTGTGCGATCCCCTGCGTTTCAGTCGGCCGAAGGGCGCCGAACGAGGAAGGGACTTTACATGAGAATATTCGTTAACGAAAAGGCGGTCGAAATCGGCGGCAACGCCAATCTGATAGACGTTCTGGAAAAGGTGGACGTTCAGGCTGACCGCAGAGGAATTGCCGTTGCCGTCAACGACCGGGTCGTCCGTCGCGCCGATTGGACGGATCATCGTGTCGAGGCCGGAGATCGGATCGAAATCATTCAGGCGACACAGGGAGGTTGATTGGATGGAGACGCAATTGAATCACACGCAGAACGAACTGGTGGGCGACGACGTCCTTCAAATCGGAGACTATACCCTCGGATCACGACTGCTGGTCGGCACGAGTCGTTTTCCGAATCCTCAGGTGCTCCAGGAATGTCTTTTGGAATCAGGCACGCAGATGGTGACCGTTGCCGTTCGCAGGGTGAATCTGGGCGACCCGGCAGGCAATAAATTCGTCGACATGCTTAGGCAGGGATCGTATCACCTCCTGCCAAACACCGCCGGTTGCTATACGGCGCGTGAGGCGATTCTCACTGCCGAGCTTGCGCGTGAGGCGCTCGAGACCAATCTGGTGAAGCTCGAGGTGATCGGGGATGATGAGACGCTGTATCCGGATGCCGAACAGCTGCTGAATGCGGCGCGGACGCTCGTCGTGGACGGGTTCACAGTGCTCGCGTACGCGAATGATGACCCGGTGACGTGTCGAAAACTTGCCGATATCGGATGCGCTGCCGTGATGCCGCTCGCTGCGCCGATCGGCAGCGGCGCAGGAATTCTGAATCGATACACGCTCCGTCTGATCAGAGAGCATGTGCCGGACTGCCCTCTCATCGTTGATGCCGGCATCGGCACGGCCTCCGACGCCGCGGTAGCGATGGAGCTCGGTTACGACGGAGTACTCGTCAACACGGCGATTGCCGAGGCGCAGCACCCGGTTTCGATGGCCAGCGCAATGCGTCTGGGAGTCGAGGCCGGGCGACACGCGTGGATGGCGGGTCGGATACCGACGCGCGACATGGCAAAAGCGTCGACTCCGTTCGAGGGGAAGATTAGGGCCGGACAGTAGTGAAGAGGCGAAAGGGAGAGGGAAATGGAATCCGATTTGCCGCGGCTTCTGGTGGTTGCTGACGGCTTCACGCGGCCTCCGCTGCGTGATCGCGTACTTGAAATGGCATCGGAGCGTGTGCTTCCGTGGGTTCAGTTGAGAGACCATCGCGCCTCACCGCATGGATTCGCCGCCAGCGCGCGGGAGCTTGTCGCAGAGATCCGGCGGCTGAGTCCGGAGACATTGGTCTCAGTCAACGGCTACCCCGGCCTTGCTTCCGAGCTCGGTGTCGGGCTGCACTTGGGCTTTCGGAGCGTCTCGCCCGTGGATGCGAGGTCGAGGCTGGGTCCATACACGATTATCGGGTATTCCGCGCACTCCGACAGTCATGCATCCGTTATTGCTCATTGCCACTACATTACCTTCAGCCCGGTGTTTCCGGTCGCGAAATCACCCGCTGCGCCACCTCTAGGTCTGGAGCGGTTGCGCTTCATGGCGCGCCTATCGACCAAGCCGGTCTTCGCCCTGGGGTCGATCGCCCCGGGCCGCGTGAAGGACTGCCTGGATGCCGGCGCTTACGGAGTGGCCACCTTGAGCGGCGTCATGAGTGCAGCGGACTCAGTCGTCTCCGTCAAAGCCTACGCCGAGGCGATCGAGAAGGCCTTGAGTATCGAATAAGTGCACAGACCATACGCTATGACTGACCATAAGCCTGTTTGCCTCGCCATTGCCGGATCAGATTCTAGCGGCGGGGCCGGAATTCAGGCCGACATCAAAGCGATGCAGGCGAACGGTGTGTACGCGGCCACCGTGATTACCGCGGTCACGGCACAGAACACAGTGGCCGTGGAGGCTGCGTTCGATCTTCCCGTCGACATTGTAGCGCAGCAGATAGCGGCGGTTTGCTCCGATCTGAGTATTGCCGCTTCGAAGACGGGGATGCTCTCATCCGCGGCGATCATTGAGGTAGTTGCCGACGGAATTCGACGGTTCGATCTGCACCCTCTGGTAGTGGATCCCGTGATGATCTCAAAGAGTGGATTCCCGCTTCTGGCGAACGAGGCCGTTCAGGTCATGATCGAGCAATTGCTGCCACTGGCGGAGTTGCTTACGCCGAACGCGCATGAAGCCGGGAAGCTGGCAGGGATTGACGTAAGCACGATGAGTGATGCCAGGGAGGCGGCCCGCTGGATATATGACCTGGGATGCAGGAACGTGCTTGTGAAAGGAGGCCACATCGACGAGGGCGGAGACGCCGTCGACCTGCTCTACGACGGTCAAGGCTTCGAAGTCTTTCGTTCGGAGCGCTTCGTCACGCGAAACACGCACGGAACAGGCTGTACGTACTCTTCTGCAATCGCGGCGAATCTCGCGAAGGGCCATCCAATGGTGGAGGCTGTTGCTCGAGCGAAGGACTACGTCACCGAGGCCATCCGCCACGGATTGAACATCGGTTCAGGTCACGGGCCGACCGATCACTTCTTCTTCCTTCGCAATTAAGTCGTAATTAACCCGTACATTTAAGGTCGCGGTGCAATTCCGCATCCGCAAATTTTGACCATTTTGTTATGACGAAATATATGATCCTGTCCGTGGCGCTACTTGTAGGCTGCCAGACAGCCGACAACGACGGACAAATGGAACAAGCCGCGCCCGTAATTCCTTCTCTCTCTGAACATGCGCGAGCAGCGGCGGACCAGTGGAACGCCAATTGGAGCGCCGGAGACGCGCAGGCTATCGGCAACCATTACGCCGATGATGCAACACTCTATCCCCCTGACGCTGAGTCGATCTCAGGCAGGTCCGCGATTGGCGATTTCTGGGCAGATGGGCTCGCGGTCTCGACGAACGGCCGCATCGAGTCCAAAAGCGCAGAGAACGACGGCGCGATTGGGTATGAAACCGGCACGTACGTGCTCGAAGATTCGACCGGCGCACATGTCGATCATGGGAAATACCTGGTCGTTTGGAAGTACGTTAACGGCGAATGGAAAATTCAGCACGACATGTGGAATAGCGACATGGCGCCCGAGGACAACTAAAAGGACCTTCTAAGCCACAGTGACGAGCGCCCGCCGGCCACATCCGGCGGGCGGTCTCATACATCCAGGGGCGGTCAATCGGCCAGGTAGTACTGGACGGTCGATACCACGCGAACCTTTTTGATGTGCGGCGTGTTGCCGTCGCGGTCTTCGATCGAGAACTGGCCCTGAAATGCCGTCTTGATTTTCCCCAGCCGGCTGTCTGAGTCGGCTGCGAATTTCTCTGCCACTTCCCGTGCGTTGCGCGTGGCCTCCTCGATCATTGCCGGCTTCAGATCATTGAGCCCCGTGAAAAGGTACTGCCTCTGTGCCTGATAATCGTCTCCTGAGAGTACAATGCCCGATTTCCCAAGCTCGATGAGGCGCGCTACGGCCTGGAGCACTTCCGGGACTCGCGTGGTGTACACGGTCACGGTCTGGGTCGCCGAGTAACGGAACCTCGCCTGTGAGTCGCCATAGGGCTGGGCCTGCCGATCGGTGATCGCCGGAGCAGCGACGGACACCTCCTGCTCATCGAATCCCGTTGTGCGAAGGAAGACGAGGACGACTTCGAGCTTCTTTTCGACGTCGGTGTATAGCGCATCCAGATCATCGCCGGCCAGCACGAATCGAATCGGCCAGATCGCCACGTCGGCCGGTACCTCGCGCTCCGCGAGACCCTTTACGGTCACGGTTCGGTCGAGCGCTTTCGAATCGACAATCCCCTGCCCGGCCAAGTACCCGCCCGCAGCTATGCCGGCGGCTAGGATGAGTGCTGCAAAAAGCTTGAATTGCATATTGTTGGTTGTTAACAGGTCCTGCCGGCCCTCACGCGTCACCCGGTACGAAGCCGTCAGCAACGCCAACGTTACGACAGCAGAACACGGAGGCAAAGCGGTTGCTCTGCCTTGGTGTGGAGTCTTAGGTGAATTCCGTAGAGGCAGGCCCGAGCCCAGACGGCCGTATTTCGTCCACGATAGGCGATGCGGCGTCGGCCTGCCCGAAAGGCTGTCGCTCGTGCCCGAGGTGACAGGTGCGTAATCCCTTCTCTAGTGCGTTCCGATGAATTCGATCACGTCGGCGCGGACGGTAATCGACTGTTTCGTGTAGACGAGCAGGTAGTTTGCCGCGTCGGAGTCGAATCGGACGTTGATCAATGCGAGATTGCGACCTTGGACGGGCCCGTAATCGTCCTCGAAGTTCTGCCAGAGATTGGACATCGCGGTCGACACGAGCATCGGGTCGCCGTTGACGCGAGCGAGCGCGAGCGTACGAGGTTCGGATCCTTGCGCCCAGCTGAAACCGATGATGTAGCCGGCCTGAGCCTCCCCGTGCACGTTCGTCGCGACGATTCTGAAGTGTGCCTGGTCGAGACCGACTCTCGTCGACTGCCCGGAGTTGAAGACACCTGACGAGGCACAGCCGGCGAGCAGGGCGGCCCCGGCCACAAGTGGTAGTATGCGTAACATGATTCTCTCTAATGATGGTTGAAGTGTAGCGCTACCGGAACATCGTTTCCGGTGATCAGCGTCCGAAAGCAAGCGCCGTGCCAACCAGCGCCGTCAACGAGTTCGAACTCCGGATGGGCGTCGCGATGTATCGAATGGTGGACGTTTCACCATGCGCACGCTACACCGAGCGCCGACAATTTCGGATATCAAACCAGGTGATGTTGTAAACGAGTTGGACGATGTCGCGTAGTGGAAATCCTCATTCCCCGGGAACCGGATTTCGTCACTCCCATTGCCTGGATCCCGGATCAAGTCCGGGATGACTCGGTTCGCCATCTGCCATCTGCCATCTGCCATCATTCCTCATTGCGATTTCTCGGATCTGGTTTACGGGATTCGTTTCTTTGGGCAAGTCAAACCGCCAGCATCATGTCTTCTGACCACGATTCATCGGGCAGCCGTTCAGGATCCAATCGCCGAGAGTTTCTAAAGCGAACGGCGCTCACGACCGCTGCGGCGGCCGCGTCTCCCATGGCTTTCGGAACGCCGGTTGACCCTTCGCACACCGAACCACACACTTTTTCGATCGATTTCGAGCTTGACGAGGTGACTATATCCGACCTCGCGGCCAGGATGGCGTCTGGGGAGGAATCGGCGCGGTCGATAACCGAGAAATATCTGGCCAGGATCGAGGAGACAAACCTGCGGGGACCCGAGTTGCGTGCGGTGATCGAGACCAATCCGGATGCGCTTCGTATCGCCGACGAATTGGATGCGGAGCGCGCTGCAAACGGTCCGCGGGGACCGCTGCACGGTGTACCGATCCTTCTCAAAGACAACATCGGAACGGCCGATCGCATGACGACGACCGCCGGATCGTACGCGCTTGATGGTTCGATTCCTCCCGACGACTCGTTTGTTGCGCAGCGTCTGCGCGCGGCAGGCGCCATCCTTCTGGGAAAGGCCAACCTGTCGGAGTGGGCGAACTTTCGCTCGACCCACTCCACGGGCGGTTGGAGCGGGCGCGGCGGGTTGTGCAAGAATCCGTATGCGCTCGACCGCAATGCGTGCGGCTCGAGCACCGGCTCGGGAGTTGCCGTCTCGGCCAATCTCTGCGCCGTAGCCATCGGGACGGAAACGGACGGCTCGGTGGTCTGCCCGTCGAGCATTACCGGCATCGTGGGGATAAAACCAACGCTCGGGCTGGTCGGACGATCAGGCATCATTCCGCTCGCACATTCCCAGGATACCGCCGGTCCGATGGCGCGGACGGTCGCCGACGCAACAATCTTGCTTAGTGCGCTGACCGGTATCGATCCCCGCGACGAGGCGACGGGGCCGAGCGCGCCCTATATCCAAACCGACTATACGCAGTTTCTCGATCCGGATGGGCTCAAGGGAGCGCGCATCGGTGCCGCGAGAAAGTATCTGGGACGCCATCCCGAGGTCGATCGCATCTTCGAGCAGACGCTCGAATCCCTCAGACAAGCCGGCGCTGAGGTCATCGATCCGGCGGATCTTCCGACTCACGGGACGTGGGGCGATGCGGAAGGGATTGTCCTGCGATACGAATTCAAAGCTGACATAAACAATTACTTGAAGTCTCTCGGGCCGTCGGCTCCCGCAAAGACCCTGGAGGACCTCATACGGTTCAACGAGGAGCATGCGGATCTGGAGATGCCGTATTTCCGGCAGGAGTTGTTCCATCAGTCGCAGGAGAAGGGGCCGTTGACCGATCAGGAATATCTCGACGCGCTTGAAACCTGCAGGCGGCTGACCCGCGTGGAGGGGATAGACGTCGTGATGGATGAACACAGTCTGGACGCGATCGTCGCGCCGACGACGCTCATGGCGTGGACGAACGACTTGATCCAGGGCGGGCACAGATCCGGCGGCTCGTCGAGCGCCGCCGCTGTCTCCGGATATCCGAGCATCACGGTCCCCTCGGGCTATGTCTTCGGATTGCCGGTGGGCGCGCTCTTTTTCGGTCGGCCATGGTCGGAAGGAAAGCTGATCTCGCTCGCCTACGGATTCGAGCAGGCGACGCGGGTCCGTCGAAAGCCCGAGTTTCTCACGACGGCCAATCTGGATTTGAGCAACAAGTAGATTACGGTCCACAGCGAGGGTCGCACCCGCCGGACGAAGAATCTGACCGACATCGACACAGTGAACGTCGTTTACAACAGCGATTATCTGGCGTACGACTTCGGTCCGCAACATCCGTTTACGCCGACGAGATGGCAGGCTTTGGCGGATCTGCTGTGGACGATCGATCTGCCGGTCGCCTGGTCCGATCCTGTCGCAATCGACGAGAGCAGCCTGCGCGCGGTCCACAGACCTCGGTTTATCGAGGCTGTGAAAGCGGCATCCGAAGGTCAGCTGTTCGCAATGTCAGGACATTTCGGTCTGGGTACTCCTGACGTGCCGACGTTTCTGGGAATGCACCAGGCGTCATTAGGACTGTGCGCGGGCGCCGTTTCCGCGGGACGCGTGGTTAAGAGCGGCGCTTCTCGCAGAGCGCTTCAGCTCGCCGGCGGGCTCCATCACGCGATGCCTTCCGCAGCATCGGGCTTCTGCGTTTACAACGATCTAGGCGTGCTGATCTGGGATCTCGTCCAGCAGGGGATGAAAGTAGCGTACATAGACGTCGACGTTCATCACGGGGATGGAGTCCAGCGCATGTTCTATTCCGATCCGAACGTCTTGACGGTAAGCCTCCACGAGTCGGGACAGTACCTGTTTCCCGGCACCGGCTTCATCGACGAGCTTGGGGAGGGTGAGGCGATTGGCCCGTCCATAAACGTCCCGCTTTATCCAGGGACCCGGGACACGAGTTATCTGGAGTCGTTTGATGCGATCGTGCCTGACGTCGTGAACCGATTCGGGCCCGACATCATCGTTGTCCAGGCGGGCGCCGATGCGCATGCTCTCGATCCGCTTGCTGATCTTGCGCTGACGACGCGCGGTTACCGCGTGCTTTTCGACCGGATTTTGAGCCTGTCCGACGTGTTGTGCGACGGACGTCTCGTCGTGACGCTGGGCGGAGGTTACTTCTTTGACGCAACGCTGAGAGTGTGGACGATCCTAGCTTGTATGCTTGCCGGAGTTGAACCACCCGTCCGGTTTCCCGAAGGATGGCGTCGGAAGTGGCAGCCGGCAGCGAGCGGCAGTATTCAGGAGATGATCGACGATGACTTCACCGTCGAGGCCCGCGCATCCACTGACAGGACTGCCGACACCAACCGAACGACCGTCACGGAGCTGAAAGACCGGCTCGCAGCCGTCGTCTAGCCGGCCACGAGGTGCCGTTCCTCCTGCGCCCCGAA